>JAFUQY010000430.1 GCA_017472105.1 Clostridia bacterium
ACGGCAATATCTACCGCTGTTATTTCATCGACGACATGGACGGTGTGGAACCGTGGCCGGAATTTGAGTTCGTGCTCAACGACATCCGCGGCACCGGCATCGGCTACTTCGACAACGGACACGGTGCGTCCTTCGATTCCCTCACCGTCACCGCACTCGAAAACGAGAAGACCGACGGCAGAACCTACAAGAATCCCGTGTTCGGCAATGTTTCAGGCGCGGATCCGGGCGTTCTGTATCACGACGGCACCTACTACCTCTACTGCACCAGCTATGCGCCGATCAACGTAGGGTATTACGTCTATACCTCGAAGGATCTCGTAAACTGGACGCTTGCGGGTCAGTGTGCGGGTGCGATGTGGGATACGCCGGCGGGCATGTACTGGGCTCCCGAAGTGATCGAGAAGGACGGAAAATTCTACCTGATCGCATCCGCGGATGAGCGCATCGGCATTGCGGCGGCAGATTCTCCGCTCGGACCGTTCATTCCCGAGGACGATATCCTCATCGACAACGCCATCGACGGACACATCTTCATCGACGACGACGGGCGGGCATATCTCTACTACGTCTGCTGGCAGAACACCTACGGCATCTACGGCTGTGAGCTGAACGATGACATGGTGTCCGTCAAGCCCGGCACGACAAAGCTCCTCATCAAGCCCGAGGACGCATGGGAAACCACCGTCACCGAAGGTCCGTTCATCCTCAAGCAGAACGGCACCTACTACCTGACCTATTCCGGCGACGGATTCACCTCCGACAACTACGCCGTGGGATACGCGACCTCCGATTCTCCGCTCGGCGATTATGAACGCTATGAAGCCAATCCCGTGCTCAGCAAGACCTCCAAGTTCCACGGTCCCGGACACCACTGCTTCACGACCTCGCCCGACGGCAGTGAGCTCTTCATCGTCTACCACGTCCATCATTCGCTTGAAAAATTCGATCCGCGCACCATCTGCATCGACCGCGTACGGTTTGCTCCCACGGAGTCCGGCATGGATCGGATCGAGGTTTACGGTCCCACCCACACATTACAGCCCTATCCGGAATCATGATGAAAAAGCTCTTGTTCACACTGTTTCTGACCGCGGCGGTTCTCGTCTCCTGTGAAAGCACGCCTTCGGAAACATCCGAGACCTCAGCGGAAACCGACACCTCGATGACAGTCACCGCGGATGCCGGCTTCACCTACAACAGCGGCAGCTACACCTTCACGGACGAAAAAGCAGTCTCGTCAGCATCCGCACCCGATATTTTCACGGAAAAGCTGTCCGGTGCGTTTTATGACGATCCGCTTCTCGAGGACGACTTCGCCGCACAGCTCCACGTGACGATGGATTCCGCTCACACCGACGCGGGCATTCTCTTCCGTGCCGCAGAATCCGCCGCTTTTGACGGGTTCGAAGGCTACGCGTTCACCATTCAGGACAGGCGCGTGCATCTCTACCGCATCACCGGCTCATCTCAGTCCGGAATGATCGCCGAGGAGCTTGCTTCCCGCGTTGTCGAACGTCCCAGCAGAACCGCAGGCTGTACGCTCCGCGTGGAGAGAGACGGCAATGTCTACCGCTGTTACTTCCTCGACGACATGGACGGTGTCGAACCGTGGCCGGAGTTTGAGTTCATGCTCAACGACATCCGCGGCACCGGCATCGGCTACTTCGACAACGGACACGGTGCGTCCTTCGATTCGCTCACCGTTACCGCGCTCGAAAACGAGCAGACCGACGGCAGAACCTACAAAAATCCCGTCTCTTCCCTGTCCTCCGCAGACCCGTTCGTGCTCAAATACGACGGCATGTACTACGCCTACTGCACCGCCGCGCCGATCGGGTACTACGTCTACACCTCGCCCGATCTCGTCAACTGGACGAACGCCGGACTGTGCGCGGACATGATGTGGGGAATTGAGAAGGAAGGCTGGTACTGGGCGCCCGAAGTCTTTGAAAAGGACGGCAAATTCTACCTCATCGCGCACGCCGACCGCAATCTCGGCTTCGCTGTGGCGGATTCACCGCTCGGGCCGTTCATTCCCGAAGAGAATTACCTCATCCCCGACGCCATCGACGGACATATTTTCCAGGATGACGACGGGCGGCTGTATCTCTACTACGTCGGAAAGAACGATGCCTCCGGTTACTGGGACATCTTCGGCTGTGAGCTGAACGACGACGTGGTTTCCATCAAGCCCGGCACGACGAAATGCCTGCTCTCCCCGGAAGATCCGTGGGAAATGGTCGGCGCTGACGTCGTGGAAGGCCCCGCAATCCTCAAGCACAACGGCACCTACTACCTCACCTACTCCGGCACGGGATACGACTCCATCGAATACGCGGTCGGGTATGCCACATCCGATTCTCCGCTCGGCGATTACGAACGCTACGAAGCCAATCCCGTTTTAAGCTACACCTCCAAGCTCCACGGCCCCGGACATCACAGCTTCACGACCTCACCTGACGGCAGTGAGCTCTTCATCGTCTACCACGTGCATTACAACACCTCCACGGTGCATCCGCGCATCATGGCAATCGACCGGGTACGGTTTGTTCCGCGCGAAGACGGTACTGCACGTCTCGAAATCTACGGCCCGACACATACGTCACAATTGTATCCGAAATGATGAAACTGAACAAATTCGCATCCCTCGTTCTCGCGCTGGCTCTGGCGGCGTCCGCGATGACTGCATGCTCCGATGACACGGCAGAAACCGGCGACACAACACCCGCGCTGACCGAAACCGCCGAAGCTCCCGCCGAAACCACGATCACCTTTGCGTCCGCGTCCGTGAAAGCCGCCGTCGTCCGTCCGGAAGAATCCGCGGGTGAGGCTGAACTGAACGGCGCACAGCTCATCGTGCAGGCTCTGAATGACAAATTCGGCTCCCGTCCCACCTTCTCGGATGACTTCGTCCGCAAAGGCGAGGATCCCGA
The DNA here is from genome assembly GCA_017472105.1 of Clostridia bacterium. Next base: position 2,937 of record JAFUQY010000430.1, read on the forward strand.
CACCGCCATGGACGTAGAAATCCTTGTGGGTCTGACCAACCGCACCGCATCCTCCGAAGCATTCGCGAAGATCGGCGAGCACGAATTCATTCTGGCAGTCTCCGGCGGCAAGCTGGTCGTTGCGGGTTATACCCCCGAGCTGACTAAAATTGCGGCGGAAATTCTCGTACAGAACCACCTGACCGACGAAGGCATCACCCTTCCCGACAACTTCATTGAAATCTACACCGCAGAACCCACCTATACCTACACCACCATCACCAATCCCGTGCATGACGGCGGCGGTGACCCGTGGATTGTGCGTGACGGCGACGAATATTACTACTGCTACTCCGGCGGCAACGGTGTCTGCGTGGCACAGATCGACGGACTTCACGCCATCACGCAGGAAAACGGCGTCAAGGTCTACACTGCTCCCGGCGGCACCATGTACTCCGCGGAATACTGGGCACCCGAGCTGCATAAGATCAACGGCAAATGGTACATCTACGTAGCCGCGGACGACGGTGACAACTACAACCACCGCATGTACGTGCTCGAATGCCTCGGCGACAAACCCACGGACAACTTCAAGATGGTGGGCAAAATCACCGACTCCACCGACAAATGGGCAATCGACGGCACCGTGCTCCCGTACAACGACGAGCTTTACTTCGTCTGGTCCGGCTGGGAAGGTGACGACAACGTTGCGCAGAATCTCTACATCGCGCACATGTCCGACCCCTGCACCATCGACAGCGAACGCGTCATGATCTCCAAGCCCGACACCAAGTGGGAGAGAATGGGCGGACGTCCGTGGATCAACGAAGGTCCCTCCGCGCTCATCAAGGATGACGGCGTACACATCATTTACTCCGGCTCCGGAAGCTGGTCCGACTGGTACTGTCTTGGCAGACTGACCTTCACCGGCGGCGATATTCTCGATGCCGAAAACTGGGTCAAGACCGAGGACACGATATTTGAGAAGACCGACAAGGTATTCGGACCCGGCCACGCATCCTTCACCACTGCCGCCGACGGTTCCACGTGGATCATCTATCACGCGAATCTCGTTTCCGGCTCCGGCTGGGGCGGCAGAAGCATCTGGACTCAGCCCATCACATGGGACGGCAATGTTCCCGTCATGGGCGCACCGGTCGATCCCGGCACCGAGCTTCAGGTTCCCTCGATCGGTTATTCCGCCGAAAAAGTCACAAAAAAGTAATAATTTACAGTATTTTGTGCACTGTACACAATTCAGCGCATCAATTCCGCCGACTTTCACTGCAAAGTTTGGTGGAATTTTTGCCTTTTCTGCGGCGTTTTTTTGATTGCACCATATTGATTTTGTGATCGGATTGTGATATAATATAAATAACGCAACATAGGAACGTCACTTTTCAGCACAATTGACTACATTAATCATTATTAACCTATATATGGAGGTCCACATGAAAGCAAAGAAATCCCTCGCTCTGATTCTTGTCCTTCTGATGCTCGGCAGCCAGTTCGCAGCGTGCTCCGACTCCACAGAAAACGCGGATACCACCGGCGAAACCACTGCTGATCCCAATGCGGCAGAAGCTACCGACACCCTCGCAGAAGAGACTGCTGATCCCAACGCCCGGATTGATGACGGTCTCGAAGACGGCGTTACCTACGACGGCTATACCTTCAACATCTTCCAGCACACCGCAGTTTACAAGGACTTCCAGGCAGAAGAAATTACCGGTGAGCCGATCAACGACGCGGACTTCGAACGCCGCACCGCTGTTGAAGACAAGCTCGACGTTGTAATCGAATTCCACGACCTCACCGCAGGTCAGCGTGACGGTCAGGTTCCGCTCGGCACCGTTGTTCAGGCAGGTACCAACGACTACGACATCGGTTCCATCATGTCCTACTCCGCCTGCAACGCTCTGACGCAGGGTCTTCTGACCAACCTCTTCTCTGTTCCCAACCTCGACCTCGAACGCGAATGGTGGGACCAGTACTGTACCGAAGAATGTACCTTCGTTGACAAGGTTTACTTCATGACCGGTGATATCTCCATCGGTGACAACAGAAATACCTTCTGCGCATACTTCAACAAGAACATGGCGGAAGAATATCAGCTGCCCAACTTCTACGAAATGGTTGACAATGGCACATGGACCATCGAAAACTTCCAGAAGCAGGCTGAAGCGGTTACCGCAAACCTCGACTTCGACAATGACGGCAACCACGTCAACGACGCAGACGACATTTACGGCATCTGGATCTGGGACGACGTTATGATGGGTATCGTCAACGCCGCTGACATCAAGTGCTGCACCGTCAACAAGCAGACCGGTGACATTGAACTCACCCTCATGTCCGAAAAGTTCCTCGACACTTTCGAAAAGTTCGCAGCATACGCGTTCAACAAGGACGTAACCTGCGCATACCAGAGAAACGGCTACGCTGCTGACTACGGTTCCATCGCATTCCGTGAAGGCCGCGGTCTGTTCTTCCTCCAGAATGTAGGTTCCTCTCTGAACTTCCGTGAAATGGAAGACGAATTCGGTATTCTTCCTCTCCCGAAGTATGACGAACAGCAGGATCGTTACATTTCCTCCGGCGCATCCTGGGGTCTCCCCTTCTATGTAATTCCGAGACTGACCTATGACCAGGAAGGTTATGCACGCATCGGTTACATCACTCAGGCTCTCGCTTATGAATCCATGTACACCATGACTCCCGCATTCTACGACCAGACTCTCCAGAACAAGATTTCCCGTGACGAAGAATCTGCAAGAATGCTCGACATCATCTTCGAATCCCGTTCCTACGACTTCGGCTGGTACTTCGAATTCGGTAACTACAACGAAACCATCATGATTATGCTCCGTACCTACGACACCAACTTCTCTTCCAAGTACAAGACCTCTTCCAAGGTTGCTGAAAAGAAGATCAAGAAGGCAAACGAAGCAATCAAGGCAATGGAACTGAACAACGAAGAAGCTGCCGCTGAATAATTCCATACGATTTCATTCTCCATCCCTCCTTTCTCCGTCCGGCAGGTGTTACCTCCACAGGTTTCGCTTGCCGGGCGGAGTTTTTTGCCGGATCCGGCTTGCAAGGCGGCGGCGTCTGTGCTATAATCAAAGAAAATCAACCGTTCCGAGGAGGTACCCCATGTCTGTAAAACCCAGACTTCTGACCGAATTTCTTGTGGCGTCCAACAAATCCCTTCCCGACGGCGGTGTGTCCCAATGGAGCCTGTACGATGACGGCACCGTCGAGCGCGCACCCGGCTTCATCCCAATGGACTCTCCGATGTGGATCGAGCTTGACGGCGACCGGCTGAGTGCGGTTCTGCTCAAGCCCGAGGAGCACTACGCCGAATACGCCCTGTCCTCCGGTGAGCAGACCGGTGAGAGCATTCCTACGCTCGGGCGCGTCGTCTGTCACTTCGCAACCGCCGATGATGACCGCTATTTCGCCAATTACAGCGACGGCAGCGTGGCGTGGGCACATAACGGCGAGGTTATCCGCATCGAGCATACAGGAGACTGCGGCCCTAATCCGGAGCGTCAGGAGCGTCCTCACGTGCATCAGTGCATCCTCTCGCCGGACGGACAGTACGTCCTCGTGTGCGATCTCGGGCTTGACACCGTCTTTGTCTACGACCGTGAGATGCATCCCGTGTCCTGCGTCAGGGTTCCTGCGGGTCACGGCGCGCGGCATTCCGTCTTCTCAAACGACGGCACGAGGCTGTACACGCTGAGCGAAATGGGCGGCTCCGTCACGACGTTTGTGTGGTATAACGGCACGCTGACACCCGTCTGCACCGTCGATGTGAAGCCCGCAGGCAGTGAAGGCAGGCACAACGACTCCGCCGCAATCGCGCTCTCACCGGACGGCAGGCATCTCTACGCAACCAACCGGTTCCTCAACACCATCTGCCACTGTGTCATCGGCGAGAACGGCGTTCCCGTGCCCGTTTCCCAGACCGTCTGCGCAGGCGATCATCCGCGTGACTTCCGCCTGATTGCGAACGGCAGGTACGCAGTCTGCACGAATACATTCTCGGACAGCATCACGATCTACCGCGTGGAAGACGACGGTGAGCTGACCGAGCTTGCGACACACGAAATCCCGGCACCCCTGTGCGTACAGGAAATCAAGTAAACAGAAAACAGCGGTTCCCCTGTGATTTTTCAGAGGTTCCGCTGTTTTTTGCGCAAAAAAATATGCGCACACCGCAAAAACAGCATACGCATATCGTTTTCAGTTTGACTTACAGATCTTCGCCTTCGTCTTCCTCTTCCTCGAGAAGGGGCTTCTGGCATGCGGGGCAGATCACGTCTTCGGGGTTCACGGTGTCGTCGAAGTAAACCTTACCGCCGCAGTTGGGACACATTGCGCAGTAGAATTCTTCGTCTTCATCTTCGTCGTCATCGCCGCAGCAGTCGCAGCAATCGCATTCGTCATCGCAGCAGTCGCAGTCGTCATCGTCGTCTTCGCCGCAGCAATCACAGCAGTCGCAGTCATCGAGTTCGTCTTCGTAAACGATTTCTTCAACCGCACCCAGATCCTCGTCGATTTCTTCGATGTACGCGTTGCATACGTCGAGCTCGTCGCGGAGGGTTTCGATTTCGTCAGCCATCTTGCCGCAAAGCTCAACGAGAGCGGCGATGACCTTGCCTTCGGGAGTGGTGGTGTCGAGGCATGCGCCTTCCATCAGACCCTTGATATATGCGCTGGTTTCCTTGGTGGTCATAATTTTGTTCTCCTTTTTTAGATGGAATGAATCAAGGCTGCCCGTAAAAATGAGTAGCCTTGATGTTGAATATTCAGTTAAACTTGCCGGCATGCCCGTTTTCGCACTGCATCAGCACGGAACTGTCACACCAGATCCTGCACCCAAATCAGCGCAGCGGATCTGCGTGTGAAATGCAGAAATTACAGCTTCAAAAGCGCCGGAGTATGCTCACTCACTGCGTGAGTGTAGGGGCTCCCCGCCACTTATGCGCGTTCGAGGTATTCGGAGGTACGGGTGTCAATCTTGATCTTGTCGCCGGTGTTGATGAAGAGCGGAACACGGATAGCCGCGCCGGTTTCAACAGTAGCCATCTTGGATGCACCGGTAGCAGTATCGCCGCGTACGCCGGGTTCACAGTCGACAACTTCCAGTTCAACGAACATGGGAGGTTCTACTGCGAAGGGCTTTTCCTGGTAGGAGCGGATCTGGCACATCATTTCTTCCTTGACGAACTTGAAGTTTTCGCCGATGAGATCCTGACCGATCGGAACCTGTTCAAAGGTTTCCATATCCATGAAGTAATAGAGGTCACCGTCGTTGTACAGATACTGCATTTCTTTGCGTTCGATTCTTGCGTCGTTGTACTTATCAGTAGGAGAGAAGGTCTTTTCAACCACTGCACCGGTGATAACATTTCTCAGCTTGGTACGAACAAAAGCAGCTCCCTTACCGGGCTTTACATGCTGGAATTCGATAACCTGCATGACCTGACCGTCCATATCAAAGGTAATACCGTTTTTAAAATCGCCTGCTACAACCATAGTCATTCTTATCTCTTATGACAGAGATAATCTCCTTTCGATGTTGAAATGGTTTAAATTATAATACACTCTATTTTATACTATTTTCGCAGATTTTGCAAGAGGGTATGCAATATTTTTTTGATTTTTCAGAAATTTTTCCGGTTTTTTTACTTGCCGAGCTTTCTCTGAACCAGTTTTACCAGTTCAACCACGGGAATGACGCACAGACCGAGTCCGATTGCGATTGCATATTCGGTGAGATTTACGTGAGTAAAGTCAAATGCAGACGCGAGGAACGGAACTTCGCATACCAGAGTGGTGAGAACGAAGCTTGCAATTGCCGCGAGAGACAGCATCTTGTTGGAACCCTTGAGCTGGAAGATACTCTTCCGCTGGGATCTGAGGTTGAAGCTGTGGAAAATTTCCGCCATGGACAGCGTCAGGAATGCCATGGTGATACCGTGGTCGCCGTCATCCATCGCCACACCGATGAAGTAGGATGCGAGAACCAGAATGGATACCAGCAGGCCCTGATAGCCGATGTCGAAGCCCATACCGCCGGCGAATACGCCTTCCTTCGCGTCACGGGGCTTGCGCTGCATGATGTCCGCCTCAGCCTTTTCCATACCGAGCGCGAGTGCCGGGAAGGTGTCGGTGATGAGGTTGATCCAGAGGAGGTGTACAGGCTTGAGAATCGTGAAGCCCATGAGGGTAGCCACGAAAATCGTGATAACTTCACTCATGTTGGAGCCGAGCAGGAACTGGATTGCCTTGCGGATGTTGTCGTAGATGCGGCGGCCTTCTTCCACTGCGGAAACGATGGTCGCGAAGTTGTCATCCGCGAGAACCATGTCCGCAACGTTCTTGGTAACGTCGGTACCGGTGATACCCATACCCACGCCGATGTCAGCGGACTTGATGGAGGGCGCGTCATTGACACCGTCACCGGTCATCGCGGTTACATAGCCGTCCTTGCGCCACTGGTTGACGATACGGGTCTTGTGCTCGGGCTGAACACGTGCGTAAACGGAGATATTGCGGAATTCCTTTTCGAAGGTGTCGTCATCCATCTGGGAGAGTTCCGCGCCGGTGATGGCATACTGTCCTTCTTCGATGATGCCGAGTTCCTTCGCGATTGCAACGGCGGTATCTCTGTGGTCACCGGTAATCATGATGGGACGGATACCTGCGCTTCTGCATTCCACGATTGCATCCTTGACTTCGGGACGGACGGGGTCAATCATGCCGACCAGACCGAGGAAGCACAGGTCACATTCGATGTCAGCGGGCTCATATGAAGTCGGAGCGGTCTTGTAACGGCGGATACCGGATGCCAGAACGCGGAGTGCCTGATCGGCGAGACCCTTGTTCGCAGCGGCAAGCTCAGCGCGGAGCTCGTCGGTCATGGGGATTTCCTTACCATCCTTGAGAACGGTGGTACATTTGCCGATAACAACGTCGGGTGCACCGGTGGTATGCTGAATGAAGCCGTCGCCGTCCTTGTGAACGGTGGTCATGAGCTTACGCATGGAGTCGAACGGGATTTCGCCCACTCTGGGGTACTTTTCTTCCAGTTCATACTTCGGCAGACCGAGCTTGAGTGCGAAGTTGACAACCGCAGTCTGGGTCGGGTCGCCGGTGGATTCTTTCTGACCGGGTGCGAGCTTCGCATCGGTGCAGAGACAGAAGGATTCCGCCACAGCCTTTTCGTCGTCGCCGTAGGACTGAACGACGGTCATTTTGTTCTGGGTGAGGGTACCGGTCTTGTCGGAGCAGATGATCTGCGCGCAGCCGAGGGTTTCCACCGCAGTCAGGTGACGGATGATGGCGTTCTTCTTCGACATGTTGGTAACGCCGATGGAGAGAACGACGGTAACAACGGCAGCAAGACCTTCCGGAATCGCTGCAACCGCGAGGGAAACCGCTACCATGAAGGAATCGATGATGGTGTCAGCCGCAAATCCGCTGCGGATCAGCTGTACGCCGAAGATGAGTACGCAGATGCCGAGCACGAGCCATGTGAGAATCTTGGAGAGCTGATGGAGCTTGAGCTGGAGAGGTGTGTCGCCTTCTTCCGCCTTGGTCAGCGCGTCCGCAATCTTACCCATTTCGGTGTTCATACCGGTGCCGGTGATGACGACGGTGCCGCGGCCGTAAATGACGGTGGAGCCCATGTAGACCATGTTCTTGCGGTCGCCGAGGGGCACATCCTGCTCGCCGTTCTTGAGGTTGAGAATGTCGATAAACTTGGTGACGGGCACGGATTCACCGGTCAGCGCGGCTTCTTCAATCTTGAGGCTCGCGGAGTCGATGATACGTCCGTCAGCGGGTACAGCGTCACCGGCTTCGAGGTAAACGATGTCACCGGGAACGAGGTCTTCGCTCTTGACGATCACGGTTTCGCCGTTTCTGAGCACCTTTGACGTCGCCGCCGACATTTCCTGTAATGCTTCGATGGCGTGTTCTGCCTTGTTTTCCTGGTAAACGCCGAGGATTGCGTTAATCATGACCACCGCGAGGATGATGATGACGTCGGCAAAGCTCTCACCTTCCACTACTGCCAGCACACCGGACACAGCCGCGGCGCACAGGAGGATGATAATCATCGGGTCGGAAAGCTGCTTGAGGAACTGCACGAGAAGCGAGTCTTTTTTCGCGGCCTTCAGCTTGTTTTTGCCGTGCTGTTCCAGCCGTTTTTCTGCTTCCTCCGAAGTCAGACCCGCCGTTGTGGTATTGTTGGCGGATAAAACCTCGGAAATCTCAGAGAGATATTCTTTCATTGGTTTGCCCTTTCTGAAAAATTATGGTTTCGTTCGATTTTTCATCGGATGAATACATTATAACACATTTTCGCGCTGTTATCAACGATCCCGCCGATTATTTTAATATTCTTTAAAAAGAATCGGATATCGGATGAATAACGCTTTCGGTTTATTGTATTTTAGTTACATGCAGATCATTCGGAATGCATTCGTCCTATATACTTTCCACATATAATTGCATATTTGTACACAATTCATATGCAGTATTCATTCAATATTTTTCACCCTTGACTTCCCGGCGTTTTCCGGCAGCGGGAGAACAATTTTACACGGCATTTCCCGGATTCATGTACATTCTGAACCGGTCGGCATGCGTTTTTTCACAGAATTCCTTCGATTGCGAGCAATGCCCGTTTTTTATCAAGCCCGCCCGTGTAGCCGGTGAGTTTACCGCCCGCACCGACGACACGGTGGCACGGAGCGATGACGGATACGGGATTTCTGCCGACCGCCTGACCGACAGCCTGCGCCGAGCGGCATCCGATGTGTGACGCGATCTCGCCGTAGGTCACCGTCGTTCCGTACGGGATCATCAGAAGCTCCGTCCACACCTTACGCTGAAACGCTGTTCCGTGAAAATCAAGCGGGATCTCATCCGCGCACGGCTTCTCACCGGCGAAGTACCGCGTCAGCCAGTCCGATGCGAGCGAAAACACCGTCAGCGTATCACAGCGTTCCGGTGCATCCATCCGCGGCGTCTGCGTATCCAGCCAGAGTCCGGCAAGTGATCGTCCGTCCGCTGAGTACAGGACAATTTCACCAATCGGCGACGGGATTTTTGTATAGTATGCCATGTTTGCCTCCCATTCAGACAAAACCAGCGGCAATTCCCCGCAGAGATTTACCGCTGATCCGTTTTCTTCCTTATTAATATGCGATTGATATGCGTCAGATGATCCGTCCGTTGAAGTAGAACTGACCGGGTATGGTGTTGACGTAGTTCTCGACCGGACCGCAGTACAGCTGGTTGTCGGACAGATGCAGGACCGTTCCGTCGATGGCTTCGTGATCCACGATCAGCACCGCGATGCCGTCCTCGTGATTGATCCGGATGATTTCCCGGAACAGCTCATCCCGCGCGACGGCGTCCAGACCGTGCATCGGCTCATCGAGAATCAGCACACGCTTTGCCGCGCACAACGCTCTTGCGAGAAGGACGCGCTGCTTCTGACCGCCGGAGAGCTCGCCGAACTTCCGCTTTGCCAGATCCGCCACACCGAGCCGTGCGAGATTCTTTTCCGCCAGCTCCCGTGCCTTTCTGCCGACGAACAGACCGCGCACATGATTCAGGCAGCCTTCCATCACCACGTCGAGCACCTTCACCTCAACACGGAACTGCTGTTCCTGCGGCAGGCATCCGATTTCGCGGACATTCAGCCCGTTTTCGTAGATCACTTCCCCGTCCACGGGCTTGATGATCCCCATGAGCGTCGCGACAAGGGCACTTTTTCCGATGCCGCTGTGTCCGACCACGCAGAGGTATTCCCCTTCGTGGATGGTGAAGTCAATGTTCCCGCAGAGCCGGCATCCGTCGTAGCCCACGGTGAGATTTTTACAGGTGATGAGTGGGATATTCATATTCATTCTTCCGTTAATTGTTTCTCTACATCCCGACCCTTATAAATTACACGAACAATGCTTACTGTTTGCGTTTCTTTATCCGGAATATAGAATATCAAATAATTTTCGACAGGCATTACCCGCAGACCGCGTTTCCGAAGTGATTCACGATGATATGCCCGATAACGTTCCGGCATTTCATCAAGGCTCCGGATTCCTGTTTCGATCCGACCAATCAATCTTGCAGCAGCTTCCGGAGCACCAATGTCATATGCGATGTATCTGTAAATTGCCCTGATGTCATTCTCCGCCCGTTCAGAGATCCGTATTTTAAATATCATAAATCGTAATCTTTGCGAATGTCAGCAAAAACCTCATCCACAGAACGTGTGCGTCCCATCTCTATATCGCTGATGCCTTTTTCAAGTTCTTCATCCAGCTGTTCCTCCGTAAGTCGGGAAAGGTCAGGCACCGGTTCGGGCGGCAGTTTCACGGTAAACGGCAACCCACGGTGCATAATAATCTGTTTATAAAACATCGTAATCGCATTGGACGCCGGAATCCCCAGTGCTTCCAGAATACTTTCTGCCTGTTCCTTGAGTTCCGGCTCGATACGTGCATAAAGATTTGCTGATTTAGCCATAGTGCGACCACCTTCTTAAAATATTACACCTATATTATACACGATTGTCCGCACAATAGCAATACATATTCCTGTTAATTTTTAAGATTTCATGATTTATTTGCCGTTCTTCTCCGTCCGCCGAAAGTCGTGCTTTTCCCGCTCGATTTTGTAGATTTCCTCCGTCGCGAAGCTGAGCTTGGTGATGGCGTCCCGCTTGGAGAGGTAGAGCCAGTAGCTGTCGTCGGAAACGGAGATGTCCACACAGTCGCCGCGTCCGCGGTAGTCGTATTCGATGTGCATGGAGTACAGATCCAGCGGCGCCTTTTCGACCACGGTGTCTTCGCCGTAGGCTCTGCATTCGATCCGCGTTCCTTCGGGTGTCTGGATCAGCCTGCCCTTGCCGTGCTTGTGGAAATACCAGCAGTCCGGGAGGGTCTCAACGCGCACTTCGTCTTCAAATCGGTAGGTGCCGTCCTCGATTTCACGCCGCACGCATTCACGCTCCCACTTCGTCCAGTCGGGGATGTGCGCAAATTCCGTCTCGCCTTCCACGGCTTCCATTCTGCCGTATTCATTCTGGCGCCAGCGTTTTCCGCATGCGTTGCACCACAGCTCGCAGCCCTTGGAATCGGTCTGGGATTCGGCGCCGCAGTGAGGACACTTGTACAGGAGCGCATGCAGACCGTCACAGCGGTTGGGATCGTCGATGACCACCTTGTTTTCGTACTGCCAGCGGTAGTCGTCGTATTCAAACGCGTCGAGAATCCGCTGATTGATCTCGTCGGCACTGAGGGACTTGACTTCCTCCTGCTTCACGAGCGGGAACATGTCGGCTTCAACCTTGATGCCCTTGTTTTTCTTGTTCCACTGGGGACTGGTGACAAAGTTGCCGCTGATTTTGAGCATCACGCACGGCTTGTTCATCATGCGCACCAGACCGCCGAGCGAATCGGGCATGAAGGATGTGCATCCGTCGAGGGAATACCGCGTCTCCGGGAAGAGAACGAACACGGTTTCGAGCGTTTCCAGACAGTACTTGATGTTGCGGATGAGGTTAATATCGGTCACAAACTTGCGCTTGCCGAGAACGCCGAGATTTCGCATGATCGGCTCGGTGTAGGTATTGAAGCCCTCGAGCGTCATGACATTGTTGACCGGGTACGGGTGGGTCGCCTTGAGCATGAGGTTGAGGTCCACCAGCGACGCGTGATTGACCAGCAGAATGTACGGCTTGCCCTCGATGCCCTCCATGTCGTGCTTGCGGATGACGGCGCCGCGCTTCTTCAGATCGGGGAAACTGATGATATTCTTCGCCACGGGCATAAGAAATCCCGGCTTGTGGGGCTTTTTTTTGAAGTCGAAGCGGCGTATCTTATCCTTTTTGGTTTGTACGGTCTTGTTTTCGTTTGCCACAGCTGATGTCTCCGTTTCGTTCGGTAATAATTCTTTCACATTATTCATCATTATAACACAAATTCTGTACTTTGTACATAGCCTGACAGGATTTTCCGCGTAATTTCGCAGGGGATCCCGCCGTGCATTCGCAATTCCCCATAACCCGCTCACACCGGAAACAAATTCAACATCCCGCACGCATTCTGAGTTTAGATAATTCATAAAAAATGACACAGAATTTCCTGTTGACGAAGAGGTGCAAATATGTTATCCTATACATGGTACCCTCAAGATGTTATAACATTTTTCTATCATTCAATAAATAAGAACAGTGAGGTTTACGCTTTGTTCAAGTCGAAGATTCTGCCTACCATCCGGGAATACGCCATTCTGACCTTCGCGGGTCTTCTGATGGCCGTCGGTATTTATGTCTTCAAGTTCCCCAACAATTTCTCCTTTGGCGGCGTGTCCGGTATCTCCATCATCCTCAGCAGACTTCTCCCGCTCTCTCAGGCTACCTTCAACCTGATTCTCAACCTCGCCCTGATGTTTGCGGGCATCATCATCCTCGGCGGATCGTTCGGCGCAAAAACCGCGTACGTCACCATGGTCGTCTCCCTCTCCACCAGTGCCATGGAACTTCTCTTCCCCATGACCGAATCCCTCTCCGGTGAACCGCTTCTCGATCTGGTGTTTGCCGTTGCTCTTCCCGCCATTGCGTCCGCGATCCTCTTCAACCGCGATGCCTCCAGCGGCGGTACGGACATCATCGCCATGATCGTGAAGAAGCACACCAGCTTCAATATCGGTACCGCGCTCATGCTTGCCGACGTCATCGTTGCCGTATCCGCGTTCTTCCTCTTCGGTCCCGCAACCGGTCTCTACTCCGTCTGCGGTCTGACTGCGAAGTGCCTCGTCATCGACAGCGTCATCGAACGCATCAACCTGTGCAAGGTCTTCACCATCATCTGCACCGATCCCGAGCCCATCTGCAAGTTCATCACGGACGATCTGACGAGAAGCGCCACCGTCCACCGCGCAACCGGTGCATACACCCACGAGGAAAAGTTCGTCATCATCTCCATCCTCAGCCGCACTCAGGCAGTTGCCCTGCGTAACTTCATCCGGAAAACCGACCCGAAGGCGTTCTTCTCCATCTCCAACTCCAGCGAAATCATCGGCAAAGGCTTCGCAAACCACATCTGAACCGCGTTGTCAACCGAATACATACGAAAAAGCTCCCTGCCTCTCGGTAAGGAGCTTTTGTTGTTCAGCAGAGCTTCATCAGCCGGATGTAAAATTCCACCGCTTTGCCGATGTTCTCAAGCCGGATTTTTTCGTTGTGACCGTGGATGGACGCGCGTTCCTCCTTCGTCATTGCCATCGCGGAGAAGCGGTAGACATGGTCGGAGAGATCGCGGTAATGCCGGCTGTCGGAGCACTGGACCATGAGATACGGCGACACGATGCATCCCTGCCATGTATCCGCAACGGCGGCGGCAACCTTATCCCACGCCGGGCACGCAATTTCGGACACCGGACTCGGCTCCATCGATACGCCGGCGGTGAGGGTGATTTTTCCGTTGTCCGCCGTCTTCCGCAGGTATTCCATCGCACCTTCCACGGAGTCAGCCGGATTCAGACGGAGATTCGCAGTCATGCTCGCTTCCGGCGGAATCACGTTCGGTGCCGCACTTCCGGATGCCTGCGTGAATGCGACGGTTGTGCGAAGAAGTGCGTTCATTTCGCCGCCGGATTTCTTCGCAAGCAGATTCAGCACGCCGGAAAACAGCCAGAGATTGGCGAAAATCACGCGGTACAGGAACGTGGAATGCCGTCCGAGGGTATCAAACATCGCCGCCGCGGGAGTGGTCAGATGCATCGGGAACGGGTGATTCTCAATCGCACAGCATGCACGGGACAGCTCGCCGATCGGTGTATGCGGAGCCGGAGCCGATGCATGACCGCCGCCGGATTTCACCGTGAACGTGCAGTTGAGCATGCCCTTCTCCGCGATTCCGATGAGCCCGCACGGCTTTTTTACGCCCGGGAACACGTTTTCCACCACAGCACCGCCTTCATCGACGACCAGTGCGGGCTTGATTCCGTGTTCTTTGAACCAGTTTACGATATTCACAGCACCCATGCCGTTCACTTCCTCGCCGCCGGAGAACGCAAAGTACATGTCGTGTGCAGGCACAAATCCCGACGCAATCAGGGCATCCGCCGCCGAGAGAACGCCGTTGAACGTCACTTTCGTGTCAAGCGTTCCGCGTCCCCAGAGCACACCGTCTTCGATGATTCCGTCAAACGGCGGCACCTCCCATCCGTCCTCGTTCACCGGAACCACATCGTAGTGCGCCATCATCACCGACGGCTCGTCCGGGTGCTTTCCCTTCCAGTGAAACAGCAGTGCGCGGTCGGGCAGGCGGGTGAAGGTACAGGATTCAGACACATGCGGATACAGCTCCGGCAGAAGCGCAATGAGCCGCTCAAACTCCGCGTCGTCCTCGAGTGCGGGATCATACCGCGAGACCGTGCGGCACCGGATCAGCTCTCGAAGCGCGGATACAGCGGCATCCCGGTCAAACTCCACCGGATCGGGTGCGGATCGCGGTTCATCATGGGGAACGAACAACGCCGTCCGGATGAGGATTACGGCAAGCAGGACGACAACTGCGGACAGGATGAAAATGGCAGGAAGCATAACACACCTCGGCATTTGAAACAGTAACTTCATGATAGCACAAATCCGGAGCGATTGCAAGTGGAGAGGTAAAATTGACTCAGTTTTCCAAGGAATCCGGCATCACAAAACTGTCATCAAGACCCATAACCCTGAGGGATGTGCGGCATGTGAAGGTCCCAGTTTCGGGATGGGGCAGAATCGCCTCAATTTCCTCCGCTGTGAGTGAATGAGTGACTCCGTCAAGATCGGTCAGTACACCGCTGTCGGTCGCTGCTGCCGCAAGGGTTTCCAGATTGTATTCGCCGTCCGTGTACCATTCGAGGAACGCATTCATGTCCATGGTATCATCCGTTATTTTATTGTAGTATATCGCTTCATACCGGGTTCCGCCTGCACCGCTTCCGCCGACGAACGATGTGTCCGATATCACAACGGCGATAACATCCCCGCAGTCCGCCCAGTCATAGCTTACCTGAAACATCCGATACGGTGACTTCCCATTTTCAAGATCATCAATATAATAGGCATATTTCTGAAAATACTGCTCCGCAATCGTGTTGTTCAGCTCCTCCGCCATGGCAGTTCCGATATTGAACCGCGGCAGATGCAGTGCCGAAACACTCCCGTCAAACGGATCGGTCAGCTCCAGCACATACCCGTCCGAAACAAGTCCGTCACCGGCATCCGCGGTATATTTTGTTCTGTCAATGACCGGTTCCGCAGTATCTGCTTCATTCTCTCCGGTTTCGGGAACTTCCGTTTCGATTTCGGCATCAAATTCCGCTTCCATATTGGACATATCCTCCCTGACGCATCCGACAAGAAGCAGGAGAAGTGTGAGCATGAGGGTTATCTTTTTCATGATCGTTGCCTTTCATTGATTTGTATTCGAGATTTGCATCCGATTCATTAGACGTTTCACCTTCCCGTTTTGTTTCATATTCCGGAAAAATCCGGCACTTTCCACATAACACACTGCATTGATTTATTCATCATGCCAAATAAATACCGCCTCTTGACATCCCGCATCCGGATGTGTATAATCAATATAATAAAACTCACCTCAAAGGACGGACACAATGACCGAATTTCTTGCCGCACATCTGACACCAAGCCAGCTCATCATGGACGTGATGGTGCTGTTCATGCTCGCCGGGGCGATTGACTCCGTGCTCGGGAACCGGTTCGGCATCGGACAGCAGTTCATGGAAGGCTTCGCCGCGTTCGGTTCCATCGCTGTGACCATGACGGGCGTGCTCGTGCTTGTTCCGCTGATTTCCACCCATCTCGGACCCGTCATCGCACCCGTTTTCCGCGCAGTCGGTGTCGATCCCGCCATGTTTGCCGGTGCCATTCTTGCATGCGATATGGGCGGCTGGCCTCTTGCACAGGAGCTCGCGCAGTCTCCGGAAGCGGCAGGGCTCGGCGGCATGATTCTCTCCTCCATGATGGGCGTCAACATCGTTTTCAACATTCCCGTATCTCTCGGCATCATCGAAAAATCCGACCATGCTGCCATGTCGCGCGGCATTCTCTGCGGATTCGTCACCGTGCCTGTGGGATGCTTCTTCGGCGGTCTGACTGCCGGGTATTCCCTCTCCGTCATTCTCATCAATTTAGCACCCGTCATCGTCATCTCCGCCGTCATCTGCCTGCTTCTGAAATTCCTGCCCGCAGTCACGACGAAGGTTTTCCTCATCTTCGGAAAAATCATCGGCATCGCGGCAACTCTCGCGGCGGCAATCGCAATCGCGTCCCATCTCACCGGAATCACCGTCATCCCCGGTCTCGGCTCCGTACTTGACGCCATGGATGTGCTCGTGTCGATTGTCCTCGTTCTGCCGGGTGCGTACGTCATGGTGACCGTGGTCTCGCGACTTCTGAAAAAGCCGTTTGCGAAGATCGGCGCCCTGCTCGGCATGAACGACAAATCCACGCTCGGGCTTGTTACATCGCTTGCCAACGCCGTTCCCACGTTCAGCCTCGTCAAAGACATGGATGCGCGCGGCAAGGTGGTGAATTTCGCGTTCCTCACAGCGGCGGGATTCCTCCTCGGCGACCATCTTGCGTTCTGCTCCGCGATGGATCCGTCCCTCGTTCTGCCCACCCTCGTCGGTAAGTCAACCGCAGGCATCTCCGCCGTGATTCTCGCACTGTACATGACGCGGAATCTGAAAAACGAATCTGAAAATTGATTATATATCCCAAAAAACGGAGGTAACCCCATGAAGCAATGCTACAAGAACCCTTCTGCCACC
>JAFUQY010000431.1 GCA_017472105.1 Clostridia bacterium
ACTATAAATTTCGGCTTCTCAAACGCAGCCGGGGAAGGTGGCACGGTTTTTTCTCAAAAAATCGTGACGGATGAGGCGTGAACCTCTCAGCCCACGACCGCCGTTAAATTCAATCTGCACCTGCGGCGATGACACTTCCTCACGCCGTCATCCCAACCGCGCAAACTGCCGGTCGATTGAGCTTTTCTTGATTTCGAACGCCACCGGGCGGCCGTGCGGGCATGTGCGGATCACCTGATTGTCCTGACCGGGCTTTTTCAGCAGGCGGTCGCAGATCCATTTGATGTGACCCATGTCGTAGATTCTGCCGCCCTTGACTGCCGCTTTGCATGCGGACTGCCACAGACGGGTCTCGAAAAAGCCTTCGGCGGCGGATTCGACACTGCCGGTCTGGTTGGCGAGCTTGATGGCGAGGGACGAGAACAGCTCCAGTGCCGAGGTATTGTCAAGCTGCTCGGGAA
Source organism: Clostridia bacterium (assembly GCA_017472105.1). The sequence continues at coordinate 462 of JAFUQY010000431.1, forward strand.
TCTGGGTCACGGACGCCTGAAACATAGCGGCACCGGTCTGCTCGAAGGTATAGGCAAATCCGAGCGCCTCGACCTTTTCGCGGTAGTCCTCCATGGCGTCCGCTTCTGCGGCAAGGACGGTGACTGTCAGCGGTACGAGCACCATCTGGCCGTTCTTCGTGCCGTTTTTGATGTTCGCGCGCATCTGCCGGCTCAGCTCGTCGAAGATGATTCTCTCGTGCGCCGCGTGCTTGTCTATCATGAGAATCCGGTCGGCGATCTGCACGATGACGTAGCAGTTGAACGCCTCGCCGATGATGTTGTATTCCGGAATATCGCCCGGCTTGATTTCGTCGGGAATGTACACGGACGGTGCGGATTTCGGCACGGGCGGCAGAACGGGATTGTCGCGCTCCGGCTCGGGATCGGGTCGGTCGACGGTGACTTCGATGATCTCGTGCGGCGGGATTTCCTTCTGCGGGATGACGCCGTTGTCCTGCACCTTCAGCGGCGGGAGTTTGCTCTCCGGCGGCACAAGCGGCGGCACATACGGCTTGTCATAGGACTTTGCGAGCGGCTTCTGCGCCGGAATTTCGTCCGGGACAGGCGGTTCTGCGGGTGTCGCTTCGTCCGGGACTGTCTCCGGAACCGGGAGTTTCTCCTGCACGACGGGGTTGTCCTTCGCGTCACGCACGGCTTTGATGAGTTTTTTGAGGGGTGACGGATCCGCGGGGATATCGCTGAGACGCACCTGCTCGCCGGTTTTCGGGCGCTGATCCATGGGACGGAACGCGTTTTTCAGCGAAACCTGCGCGGCGGGCGAGATGTAGGGATTGGACTTCGCGGGAGCACTCTGCGGCAGGGCAAACTCGGGACGCTTGGCATCGGCTTCCAGCGCAGAGAGCACGGCGTAGTAGACTGCGTCGAAGATGAGCTTTTCGTTGGCGAACTTGACCTCCAGCTTGGCGGGATGCACGTTCACATCCACGGCGGCGGGATTGAGTTCGATGTTGAGCACGCAGAACGGGAACTTGTCCGACGGAATTTTCGACGAATACGCCTGTTCCAGAGCGGCGGCGGCGGTTTTTGACTTGATGTAGCGTCCGTTGATGAAGAAATTCTCCATGCTGCGGTTGGAGCGGCAGAGGTCGGGCTCACAGACGAACCCGGAGACGCGGATACCGTTTTCCTCACGGTCGCAGCGAAGGGATCGCTTGGCGTTTTCGCGTCCGAACAGAGCCCAGATCGTTTCCTGCAAATCTCCCTTGCCGGACGTCACGAACTTGATTTCGCCGTCGCAGATGAAGCGGATGGAGACTTCGGGATGGGACAGCGCGATTTTCTCGACGGCGGCGGCAACTGCGGTGGATTCCGTGGAGTCCTTTTTGAGGAATTTGCGGCGCGCCGGGACGTTGAAGAAGAGGTCCTCGACAATGATCGTGGTGCCTTCGGTGCATCCGACGTCCACGAGATTTTTGATTTCACCGCCCTCGGCTTCGAGAAGCATCCCGTACGGGGAATCCGCGGTTTTGGAGTAGATCCGCAGTCTGGAAACGGCGGCGATGGCGGCAAGTGCTTCTCCGCGGAACCCGAGGGTCGTGATGCCGTCCAGATCCGCGGCGGTTGCGATTTTGCTGGTCGCGTGACGCCGGATCGCCGTGGGCATGTCATCGGGAGCAATGCCGCATCCGTTGTCCGCAATCCGCATGAAGGTGATGCCGCCGCGCTGGATTTCCACCGTAACCATGGTGGCACCCGCGTCGAGGGCATTTTCCAGAAGCTCCTTCACAGCAGAGGACGGACGGTCAACCACCTCACCCGCGGCGATGAGATTGGCGACCTCGAAACTTAATACATTGATTTTTGGCATG
>JAFUQY010000432.1 GCA_017472105.1 Clostridia bacterium
AAATCTGGGTGTGGCGCAGTTGGGAGCGCGCTACCTTGGGGTGGTAGAGGCCGCTGGTTCAAGTCCAGTCACTCAGATTGATGAGATCAGATATTCTTCGGAATGTCTGATCTTTTTGTTGTTTTATATCCTTTATTTCCATATAAACAAAGGAGGAAGTCATCATGGCTCCCTCCTTTTGTGATTTCATTCAGCATTCCACGGCGATTTTGATTACGCCGTCGCGCCGGTTCTCGAACAGTTCGTATGCTTCCGCGATTTTCGCAAGCGGGTACGTGTGCGTAATCAGCGGTTCGGTGTTCAGTCTTCCCTGCTCGATCAGCGAAAGGACTTCCTCACAGTCGCATCCGTCCACACCGCCGGTCCTGAAGGTGAGATTCTTTCCGTACATTTCCGGCAGAGGCAGAATCTGCGGCTTGTCGTACAGCGCAACAACGGTGACCACCGCATTCGGACGTGCGCATTCCCATGCCAGACGGAACGTCGATTCGGCACCGGCAACCTCGAGAACCACATCCGCTCCGCCGTGATCGCTGTTCTGCCGCACGAGATCAAGACACTCTTCGGGCGCGACGGTCAGCACATCGGGATAGTGCGCACGGATGAATGCAGTACGGTTTTCGTCCTTCTCGCAGACAATGATCCGCTTCGGCTTCTTCAGCATAACGCACAGGAGCGTGCAGATTCCCGTGGGTCCCGCGCCGATGATGAGAACGGTGTCGTCCGGCTTGATCCCGGAAATCCGTGCCGCCCAGAATCCCGTGGCGAGAACGTCTCCCACAAGAAGCGCCTGACGGTCGGTGACGGTATCCGGAATTCTGTTCAGTCCCTGATCGGCGAACGGAACGCGGACATATTCAGCCTGCCCTCCGTCAATGCGGCATCCGAGTGCCCAGCCTCCGTTTTTGTCCGTACAGTTGTTGACAAATCCGTTCCGGCAGAAGAAGCACTCGCCGCAGTAGGTTTCCACATTCACCGTCACGCGGTCGCCCGGCTTCACATGCGTCACGGCAGATCCTGTTTCTTCAACGATGCCGACCATTTCGTGCCCGACGGTGATTCCTTCCACAGCGCGCGGGACACTGCCGTGCTTGATGTGCAGGTCACTGGAGCAGATGCTCGCGAGGGTCACTTTCACGATGGCATCCCTCTCGTGAAGCAGAACCGGCTTCGGCTTTTCGGTAAGCGTGAACGTTCCTTTGGATTGGTAGGTATAACTCAGCATGTCGTCTCTCCCGGTAGTTTTGATGAGGATATTATACCACAGCCGCCGCGGATTTGCAAGGTCAGTCCGGACAAAGCAAAAACTGATCCCGCGGTCTGCACGGAATCAGTTCTGCCGGGATTATTCGTTCCCGCTGATCATTTCGTCATAGCCTTCCCAACCCGCGGCGTAACGGGAGAGAATCATAGCGTCACGGCGGGTCAGTTCACCGTCTCCATCGACGTCCGCCGCATTTTCATCGGCAATTTCCGTCGTTTCACCGGCGAATACCTGCGTGAGGATTGCCGCATCTTCTTCATCGATCGCATCGTCAGCGGAAATATCGCCTGCGGTGGTTTCGATTGCGTAGACTGCGGTGTTGAAGGTTACGTTGTAAATGTTCAGCTCCGGAGATGCCCAGCCGGTCTGACCTTCGAGGTAGTAAAGCGTAATTCCGTTCATACCGCCCGACATTGCGCTTTCGGCAAATGCACTAAGATAGGACGGTACCGCTCCGGGGAAGTAAATGGACGTGAGTACGCCGGATTTTTCCAGCATGTTCCCTTCGATCACGCTGACGTTATACCCCATGTACAGGCTTTCGAGGTTGTATATCTCGGCAAATGCGTTTTGTGCAATCGTGGTTACCGTGTAGGGGATGTGATACTCCGATGCCTCGCCGGATGCGGGATACATACAAAGCACGGTCATTTCCTTGTTGTAGAGAACGCCGTCTCTGGCACAGAAACAGGGGTTTTCTTCATCCACAGTGATTGCGGTGAGCTTCGGGCAGATGAAGAAGGCATATTCACCGATTTCGGTCACGCCTGCGGGGATGTGCAGTTGTGTGATCTGTCTGCATCCGAGTGCGCCGGATTCAATTGTCGTGAGCGATTCGGGCAGGATCAGCTCGTTGAGATATTCCTCGAACTCCAGAGATGCGGTCTGAAGCACGGTTACGCCTTCGGGAACGGTGTAGGTTGTGTCCGTCTTCCCTCTCGGATAGAGAATCAGGCGGATATTCTCGCCGTCATTCCAGAAGAGTACGTTTTCTTCCGCAAAGAACGCGCCGCTTTCTCCGACTGTGATTTCACGGAGAGTCCGGGAGGAATTCCAGCGGTAGAAATACTCGATCTGCGTCAGCGTGGACGGGAGCGAGATGGATTCGATGATGTCAACGTCATTGAGCGCGTATTTCGGGATCACAGTGATGCCCTCTCCGACGATGATGGACCTCGCAGAACCGACGCAGGAATACCACGGATATGCATCTTCGGTGTCAAGAGACGGAATTGCCCCTTCACCGTTGATGTAAAGGACAGCATCCGTAGGATCGAAGCACCATTCCGTGTTTTCCCATGTATCCCACACAAGACCGTTTTCGTCGGGCGTATAGGATGCGGTATTGTAGGTGCCGCCGTCGATTGTCATGGTGGGAGAATTCCATCCGGACGCGGTTTCGGGATAGAGGAAGGTTACGTCATCGAGCCCGCCGAACCATGTGCTTGCCCAGAAGGCATCGGTGAAGTAATCGGGAAGATCCCCGGGGAACACGATTTCCGTCAGTGCGGGATGATAGGACAGGAGAACATCGTTCACCGCCGTGACGTTTTCGCCCATATAGAGACGGGTGAGATTCGCAAGATCCCGGAAGCATCCCGCTGCAATGGTGGTGACGGAATCGGGGATTTTATAAATACCCGCGCTGCGCTTGGACGGATAGTACAGAATCTCGGTCATGTCCTTATTGAACAGGACACCGTCGACGGCGCAGAAGCTGGGATTGTTCTCATCCACAGTAATGCCGGTACACCATCCGCATGTGGTAAAGCCGGATTCAATCAGTCCGGT
>JAFUQY010000050.1 GCA_017472105.1 Clostridia bacterium
CCAGGTCGATGATGAGCTTCATCTCGTGCAGGCATTCGAAGTAAGCGTTCTCGGGTTCGTAGCCGGCTTCCACCAGAACCTCGAAGCCGATGCGCATCAGTTCGACAATGCCGCCGCACAGGACAGCCTGTTCGCCGAAGAGGTCGGTTTCGGTTTCAGTGCGGAATGTGGTTTCCAGAACACCGGCACGTGCACCGCCGATACCGAGCGCGTATGCCAGACCGAGATCCCATGCGTCGCCGGTTGCGTCCTGTTCGACCGCGATCAGACAGGGAACACCCTTGCCGGCCTGATATTCACTGCGTACGGTGTGACCGGGACCCTTCGGCGCGATCATGATGACGTTGACATTCTTCGGAGGCTTGATGCAGCCGAAGTGAATGTTGAAGCCGTGCGCGAATGCGAGGGTCTTGCCTTCGGTCAGATTCGGTTCGATGGATTCCTTGTAAAGTGCCGCCTGCTTTTCGTCGTTGATGAGGATCATGATGATATCCGCTGCCTTTGCCGCATCTGCGGAGGTCATGACTTTCAGTCCCTGTGCCTCAGCCTTTGCCCAGCTCTTCGAGCCTTCGTAAAGTCCGACGATTACATCCACGCCGGAGTCCTTGAGATTGAGCGCATGTGCATGTCCCTGGGAGCCGTAACCGATGATTGCAACGGTCTTGCCGCTGAGCTTCTGAAGATCGCAGTCCTGCTGATAGAAAATTCTTGCCATGATAAGTTACCTCTTTCATTTATTTTTTATTAAGATAATTTGGAATTTGCTGATTTATAAATTGATGACCTGACGGATGGTCGTGCCGCCTTTTTCAAGGGATACACTGCCGGTACGGCAAATTTCGAGAATGGTGTAGTCCCTCATCAGGTTGATGAAGTCATCGATCCGGCGTGATACATCGGCCAGACGCAGCGTCAGATAATCCTTTGCATAATCGACTGTTACCGCACCAAAGGCTTCTGCTGCCATACGGATGTCCTCACGGTCTGCCGGGTCATTTTTCATCTTAATCAGCAGAAGCTCACAGCTGACAGAGCTTTCCGGATTCAGTTCCTTGATGGAGCAGACATCCGGGAGCTTGTAAAGCTGATTGATAAGCTGCTGCTTGTTGCTTTCTTCGCCGTCAAAAACAACGGTGATACGGGAAAGCTCACTGGTTTCGGTTTCGCTGACGGTCAGTGCGCTGATGTTGAACTGCCGCCGACGGAACATGCTTGTTACTCTGTTCAGTACGCCGAACTGATTTTGTACCAATACTGCTACGGTATATCGGTTCATGTCAGTCACCTGCCTTTACGATGATATCATCCATACTGCCGCCGGGAGGAAGCATGGGAAGCACGAATTCGTCCTTGTCGATCCGGCAGTCGATGACGTAGGGACCGGACTGCGCAAACGCACGGGTCAGCGCTTCGTCAAGTTCCTCCGGGGTTTCAACCGTCTCGCCGTCCGCACCGAATGCTTTGGCAAGAGCAGGGAAGTCCGTTTTCCGTCCCAGAACGGTGTTGGAATAATGCTTGTTGTAGAACAGCGTCTGCCACTGACGGACCATGCCCAGCACGCCGTTGTTCATGATGAGAATCACAAGGGGAAGGTTGTAAGTCACAGCGGTGGCAAGCTCTTGCAGGCACATGCCGAAGCTGCCGTCCCCGGTGACAAGGACGCTCCGTTCGCCCGTACCGAATGCCGCACCGATCGCCGCACCGAGTCCGAATCCCATTGTGCCGAGCCCGCCGCTGGAAACAAATCTGCGAGGAGTCCGGAAGACAAGATTCTGTGCCGACCACATCTGATGCTGTCCGACGTCGGTGCAGACTGCGGTGTTTTCGCCGAGATGCCGGTTCAGCGTCAGGATTGCGCTCCGCGGTGTCATGCCGCCCCGGTTGTCGAGGTAGGATTCCTCTTCGCTCCGGAAGGTGTTCACCTTTTCCGTCCATGCAGGTCTTTCCGTTTCTTTCACGAGCGGCAGGAGTTTTTGCAGCGTCAGCTTGACGTCACCTCTGAGTCCGCAGACGGAATTCACGGTTTTGTTCAGCTCCGAGCCGTCCACGTCAATGTGCACGATTTTTGCGCCGACTGCGAATTTCGCACGGTTTCCGGTGACACGGTCGTTGAACCGCACGCCGAGGGAGATGATAACGTCCGCGTTGTGCATCGACATGGAGGAGGCGTAGTGCCCGTGCATGCCCTGCATTCCGAGGAATTTCGGATGATCGGTCGGAATCGCGGACAGTCCCATGAGGGAACATCCGATGGGAGCGTCGATTTTTTCAGCCAGCGCGAGCATTTCCGGCTGTGCATCTGCCGTGATAACGCCGCCGCCGAAGTAGATGAACGGCCGCTCGGCAGTGTTGATAAGCTCAGCCGCTTCCGTGATGCGGACCTCCTTTGCGGCATGCGGCTCGTCGGGCAGTGCAGGGGATTGCGGCTCGTATTCGCATTTTGCAATCTGCACATCCTTCGGGACGTCGATGAGGACGGGACCCGGTCTGCCGGATTTTGCCAGTGCGAACGCTTCGCGGATGGTTTCGGCGAGGTTTTCCACCGATCCGACGAAGTAGTTGTGCTTCGTGATGGGCAGGGTCACGCCGGTGATGTCAATTTCCTGAAAGCTGTCGGTGCCGATCTGAGTCGTCGGAACGTTGCCGCAGATTGCCACCATCGGGACGGAATCGAGATAAGCCGTGGCGATGCCGGTGACCAGATTTGTCGCTCCGGGACCCGATGTGGAAATCACAACGCCGACCTTGCCGGTGGTTCTTGCGTAACCGTCTGCGGCATGTGCGGCACCCTGTTCATGTGCGGTCAGGATATGGTTGATTTCGTTCTGGTGGGTGTAAAGGCTGTCGTAAACGTTGAGAATCTGACCGCCCGGGTAGCCGAAGACGGTGTCACAGCCTTGTTCGATCAAGGTTTTTACGAGGATATCTGCGCCTGAAAGATACATACAATCTCCTTTCATCCCTGCACAATCTTGAATCCTTCATCACGCAGGGTTTGTGTGATCAGATTCACGTGCTCGAAGTTTCTGGTTTCCATATCGATGCGGAGGAAGCATCCGTTGACGCTCTCCGTGTTGCCTTTTTCGTAGTGTACGCCGGTGACGTTGCCGCCGCAGTCCGCGATGATGCGGGAGATGTCCTTGAGCTGACCGGGCTTGTCGATCAGTTCGATCAGGAGACTGGACGAGCGTCCGGATTTCATAAGACCGCGGTCGATGACACGGGAGAGGCTGGTTACGTCAATGTTTCCGCCGGATACCACTGCGACGACGCGCTTGCCGGCGAGATTAAATTTGTTGAACATTACCGCCGCGACCGCTGTGGCACCTGCACCTTCGGCGATCATTTTCTGCTTTTCGATCAGTGCGAGGATTGCGCTTGCCACTTCGTCGTCGCTGACCAGTGCAATCTCGTCCACGTAGTTTTTCACAAGCTCGTAGGTGTTCACGCCCGGCTGCTTCACGGCAATACCGTCCGCGATGGTGGAGACGGAGGTGAGACATTCCCGCTCGCCGTCCTTCACGGAGTTGTACATGCTCGGTGCTCCGGATGCCTGAACGCCGTAGACCTTGACCGACGGACGGATCTGCTTGACGGTGTACGCGATGCCCGAAATGAGTCCGCCGCCGCCGATGGGAACAACGATGGCATCAATGTTGTCGAGATCGTTCAGGATCTCAAGCGCAATCGTGCCCTGACCGGCAATGACGTTCTCGTCGTCAAACGGATGAACGAACGTGTAGCCTTCTTGATCCTTCAGTTCGAGTGCCTTCTGGTACGCGTCATCGTAGCAGCCTTCCACGAGGCACACATCCGCGCCGTATCCCTTGGTCGCTTCCACTTTGGAGATCGGAGCGGAGTCGGGCAGGCAGATGAGGGAGCGGATTCCGCTTTTGGTTGCCGCAAGAGCCACACCCTGCGCGTGATTTCCCGCGGAGCAGGCGATGACCCCTTTGGATTTTTCCTCTTCGGAGAGCATTGCGATTTTATAAGCTGACCCGCGGACCTTGAAGGAACCCGTGATCTGCAGGTTTTCCGGCTTGAGATACAATTCACATTCGGGAGCAATACCGTAGGCTCTGACCACGCTGGTTTCGCGGATGATGTTTTTCAGAACCTGCTGTGCATCGAAAACTTTGTCAAGGGATAGCATGTTGTATTCCGCCTTTCGGATGAAATTCTGATCTGCTCCGGAGCAAAAAACAAACCCGCCCCAAAGCTTTTAAAAAACTTTGAGACGGGTATAAATATTCATTACACTCGCGGTACCACTCAAATTGCGGATACAAAAATCCGCCGCCTCTTCGAAGTCAATCAACTTCTATGCACTGACGCAGCAAACTCGGGAAACGCCTACTGGGTGTTAAAACCTTTGGGGCTTCCGGCTCAGAAGGGATGGGAAATCCGCAGTCCTTTACCGGGATCGCACCATCCCCGGCTCTCTGTGAAATTCGTTGCAGTTTCCGTCTTCATCAACGCCTTTATTGTTCGAAGTCAATCAACCTCTATGCACTCACGCAGCAGACTCGGGTCGTCCTACACACATTCCGCTTCAGACTTCCGGCTCGGAAGGGAGAGGACTTAAGGTTACGCATACCGATTCACACCTGCCATCGGCTCTCTGTGATGCACTTGCCTTGTCCATTCTTCGTCATCGCCTTTGATGGCACATATTTTATCACGCTAAAGCGACGATGTCAATAGGTTTTGCGAAAATGAATTAAATTTAGTGTGAATGCATAAAGTTGCATGCAGAATTCTGTGAAATCTGCTGAGGGATTTTCGCATATCCCAGCGGTCACTCCTGATCGGACAGCAGTTCTGCGGCGGTTTCTTCCGTTTCTCTATATACGGCATTCATCGCTCAGATATGCACGTGAACCGTCCGATGCCGGCAATCCGCTTCCCGAAATTTCCATTCATAAGAAAGACACAAGTGATTCATAATAGTCTCGGAAGCAAGAGTGTTTCCGAATCAGGAGCACCTGACGAAAAGATTCGTGCTTCCGAAATTTATTATGAAACGGAGAACCAAACCATGTCTCAGAGAAGTTCCAACAAGATCGTAGTACCCGAAGCAAAGGCAGCTATGGAGCAGTTCAAGCAGCAGGCTGCAAATGAAGTAGGCGTATCCCTGAATCAGGGCTACAACGGTCAGCTCACCTCCCGCGAAGCCGGTTCCATCGGCGGTCAGATGGTCAAGAAGATGTGTACCGTACGAACTGCGAGATATACAAGAGCGGACAGAAACGCATCCGGACACACGAGGGAAGTGCAGTACATAGTCTCGGTCCGGATATCATAACTGCATATATGGACTTACTCAGAAAACGTGCCGCAATTACCATTTTTCAGGCAAAAGCGGCACGTTTGTTATGGACGCATTAAGAAAATTTTATCGGCCTCAGCACCTGTGACCGGTAAGTTCAGCGGCATCGGGATCCAGAAGACCGCGCTTTTCGAACCGGAGCTTCAGCAGATCGCCGTCAGCCGTGAAGGTATAACCCATGCGGTGAGGGCAGTTGAGGAAACGGATTCTGAACGTCAGTTTTCCGTCTTCCGCGGTGTAGGAGGCGGCAGTACGGCAGCGTTCGCGGTCGGGTGTTGACATGAGATCGACGAGCTTCGGCTTGACTTTTTTCGCAAAAATCAGACTTTCCGCCCAGTGACCGTTTCCGGCGCGGAGGACGTTCTGATCCACACCGTCGGAGAAAATCGCCTGCATTTCATCGGCAGCGGTGTCATAGATGAAGTAAACTCCCGTCCAGCCCATCGGATTTTCTTCGAGACGGAAGAAGGTGTTTTCAAATCCTGCGGTTTTCTGCGCAGAGCCGGATGTTTCATATGTCGGAAGAATCACGGATGCAGTGTCGTCGGCATCAAAGAGATGCTCCGCGAGCTCCATGACGGCATCCATTTCGCGCTGCATATCGCCGAGCTCGGTCTGGATGGCAAAGACCATGTTGTGTTCCGGAAGAACCACGCAGAGCTGTCCGAAAGCACCGTCGCCGCGGAATCCTTCACGGGCATTGACCCAGAACTGGTAACCGTAACCCGCACACCAGTCGGGCGTACCGTTCATGGAATTGTCGGAAACGGGCGAGGTGGCAGCGTTCACCCATTCTTCGGAGAGAATCCGTTTTCCGTTCCACATTCCCTTGTTGAGATAGAGAAGCCCCAGCTTTACAATGTCGTCGGAGCAGATGTGGATGCCGCAGCCGCCTTCATTGGTGCCATCGGGAACACGGCTCCAGCGGACATCGGTGATTCCGAGCGGGAGAAAGAGCTTCCATGTCAGAAAATCAACGAGCTTCATACCGGAAATCCGTTCGACGATGCAGGAAAGCAGGCAGGTTGCCCCGGTGTTGTAGGCGAAATGCGTGCCGGGTTCGTAAACGACTTCCTGTGCGAGGAATGCACGTGCGGCGTCGTCGGAACGTACCATCCGGTTCATGACGCAGGACGGGTGCCCGGTGTTCATGGAGAGAACATGCTTCACGCGCATTTTGCCGAGATTTTCGGAAACGACGTCCGGAAGCTTGTCCGGGAACAGATCGGCAATGCGGTCTTCGACGGAGAGTTTGCCTTCGTCACAGAGAATCCCGATCGCCGTGGAGCAGAAGCTTTTGGAGAGGGAATAGATTTCCCGTTTGTCGGTCGGTGAATACGGAGCCGGGGCGATCCGGACAACCATCGCATTGCCCGAGTAAATCTGCAATGTGTGGATTTCGTCGTGTTCCGGCGGGAATTTTGCGAAGAATTCGTTCAGCGCACGCTTGGATACGCGCGGATCGGTGTATATTGCGGAATTTGTCATACGTATGTCTCCTGAATGGATCGGATAGTGAATGAGCGTTCGTTCTGAGTGCTATATGTACGATATAACAGGATCGTCCGGCGCAGACCTGTGACAGCGGAACTTAATCCATAACAACACGGATCCGGCGGGTCACAATCGCCTTGACGCGGTTTCCGTCGGCATCGGGATACTGGAAATCGCTGTAAATTATCAGCGCACTGCTGTCGTCGAGGGGCAGAAGATGGGTATAGTAGCAGGATTCACCGGGCATCGGGACGGACAGATCCACGGTTACAGGAGCTTCCCAGCGCAGTCCCGATGGATCGGAGGTCGCACGGATTCTCATCTCGGGACGTCCGTACGAAGCGATCGTCACGCCGCAGGGCAGGGGCAGAATCTGCGGAAAAACACCGATGCTGTCAAACTCTTCCGGTTCCGACCAGGTCTTGCAGTTGTCGACGGATCGGGAGATCAGGGACGGGTGATTGCTTCCGGTACGGATGAGCATGATCCAGGAACCGTCCGGCATCCGTGCAATGTGCGGTTCGGCATAGCCTTCGGTGCCGTCGCGGGTGTCGTATCGTTTCCGGTCGGAGAGAAGCTGGGAAAAGAGCTCCCATGTATGACCGCAGTCGCACGACCGGAAGATATACACATGGTAGGGACCGGTTTTCTCAGCGAGACGGCTGCGGTCCTGTTCGGCGGCGTCATAACCAGACCAGTATAATACGTAGTACAGATTCCCGTCGATGACATGGATACCGGCTTCGTTGCAGAGGGCAAACATCATCGTGACCGGATAAATCTGATGCCCCGGATACATCACGAGCGGCAGATTCGGCCAGTTGATTTTGCATTCAAAGGTATCGGTTTTTCCCGTCGACGGGTCATATTCCATGGCATAAACTTTTTTGTCGGTCTCTTCGGCGATGTCGTCGGCAAGATACCATGTCCGGTTTCCGTCAGCGAGGATGGGCGTATATGCGTCCAGGTAATCCGTTTTGTAATAGCCTTTTTTCACAAATCCGACGAAATACTTGCCGTTAGGCATTTTAGTGTACATAGGCCGATCCGCCTCACGACGGGGTCTCCATGATTTTCCGTCATCCTCGGACACCATGTACCGCGTGCCGGCTTCATACTGGTAAGAATCCGTGCCGTATTCGAAAGACGCAAGAATGTGACCGTTCTCGGTTCTGTGCAGATCCGGAAACTGCCAGCGACCCCAGATACGCTGCTCATTGGCAGGCTGAAGTGAGACGGCAACCGGTTCGTCCAGTTCCAGATGGAATTTTTTCAGTTCATCAGACATGATAGCCTCCTGTGGTGCTGAATGTAAGTTTATTATAAGTTTTATCCCATGATTTGTCAAGTATGAAGGCAGGGTGAAAGCGGCGATGGTATGCTCACACAGCTCAACTGTCCGTCAGCTTCCTGTATTCACTGCATCGGCAGCCCATGCGTTTCTGGAAGAGCTTGGAGAAATAATGCGAATTGTCAATTCCGACCAGTGCGGCGGCACCGGAAATGGAAAGCTCCGGCTGTTCCTTCAGCAGAACGGCTGCCGCATTGATTTTGACATCCAGAATATGCTGTTTCAGCGGCTGTCCGTACAGGGTGACGGAGATTCTGTTGAGCTGGGAATAGGAGATATTCAGCTTTTCCGCGATGGATGCAATGGATAAATCCGCCAGCGGTATGTGAATGAGATCAAGATATTCAAGATACTGTCGGACAATCACGTCGGTGGTTTGCTTGAAATGATTCAGCCATCGGTCCACATGGGTCCCTTTTTCGGCGAGTTCCGCCAGACCGATCAGACTCTCCAGCTTGTCGGATGTCATCACAGCGGTATTGCGGTAGGCTGTTTCCAGTGCGGCTCTGCTTCCTTCATTGATCTGTTCAGGGTATTCTTTGGCGAGCCGGGCATAGAGGTTTTCGAAAGCCATGGTTTCATCAGGGATGATCCGTACCTGTCCGAGGAACATTACACCCAGAAACTGTTCACCGGAGGTAACCGGAAGAATCGCTTCCGTCATGCCGAGATGACAGCGGTACACTACTTTCTGTCCGGTACGGTATGCAAGTTCAAGATGCTCTTTGTCATAACAGATGCATTTCTGCATAAATGAAGGACAGTTTGTGCGGCAATAGCTGCAAATATTCTGACAGTCGTCACCGGCGGCTACCGTGTACATTCTTTCGATGTCATGGATACCCACGTGCATTCCCGTGAGGTTATACAGATACTCCGCAAGGTTCTGAACGGATTGATGCAGATTGTTTTTGGAATTCCCGGAATCAAACATGATAAATTCTCCTTCCTCATTGAATACAGGATATCACAAGTCCATGGATTTGTCAAGATGGAAGATTTGAACCCCTAATATGGAAGATTTCTTAATTGATCTTTCCATGAAAATCCAGTAAAATCATCTCAGAGACTGAAAGAAAATTCAGTTGAGATCGTATATTTTAACCAATATCAGTAAAGGAGAAAAATTATGAAACGGAAAAATCAGATGATTGCCATGATTCTTGCCGCATTGATGGTATCAGCATCCATGACGTCCTGCGGCAGCGGAGATGAAGCTCAGAATACCCCGTCGGGTGCTGAGACATCCGCGGATACCACTCCGGTTGAAACCGAGCCGGAAACGACGGCAATCGATCTTCTGCCGGATGCCAGCTACGATGGTTACACCTTCAATATACTTTCCACGGATCCCGGGACGTTATGGGGATGGCGTGTCAGTATTTATGCGGAAGAAGAAAACGGTGAACCTCTCAACGATGCTGTTTTCAGACGGAATACAGCCATTGAGGAACGGTACAACATTACCATCGCCAATTCTGCCGAGCTGAACAATACTGAAACTTCAGCCAATGCAAAGCAGCTTGCCATGGCTGGTGATGATATGTACGCAATCATGTCCTACGGTGTCAAGTGGCAGCTGGTAGATGCCCTGACCGGATGTTATATTAATCTGAATGAGATCGATACCATTGATTTTGCTCATTCATGGTGGAACACCGAAGCCGGAAATTTACTGACTCAGCACAACAAGCTTTATGTCGGTTTTAATGAAATGAATACGTTCGCAAATGAAGGGCTCTACTCTATCTATGTCAATAACGATATCATCGCCGCCAACCAGCTGGAATCGCCCTACGATCTGGTGCGCGGCGGTAAGTGGACCATGGATGCAATGTACAACATGTCTGCCGCAGCTGCCCGTGACATGGACGGCAATGCAGAAATGAGTGAAGAGGATGTGATTGGGTTTGTTGCCGGCGTCGGTTCCTGGAATGCTTTTCTGACTGCGGCTGACCAGCCTCATGTTATCATTGGGGAAGATGGCAGCTATATCCTCAATCATGGTACGGACGGATCCATCGCTGCTGCGGAAAAGATTGCACGGCTCATCAATGACAAGAATTCTGCCGCTTATCGGAACGAACAGGGCTGGGCGTCCGATTCTTTCAAGGCAGGGAAAGCGCTGTTCTTTGAAGGCTGCATTGCAGAGATCAGCGTAATGAGAGACGTTGACATCGGATTGGGCGTTGTTCCCGCTCCGAAGTTTGATGAAAATCAGAGTCAGTACAGAGCTATGATGTCCAATCAGACCATGACCATTGCGGTTCCCAAATCCAACAAAAATCTGGAAACCACCGGTGTGATCTGCGAAGCATTGGGCGCATATTCAAGCGAATCCCTGAGAGAAACCTATTACGAAGATATGCTTAAGGGCAAAGCGGCACGTGATGAAGCAACCATTGAAATGCTCGATATCATCATTGACAGCCAGTCCATAGACGTCGGAGTACTGAATGAAATTACCTGGGGATCCATCATTTCCGGCTATCACAAGTCCATGCGCGCAAGCGGTACAGACGAGCTTGCTTCTTATGCAGCACAGAACGCAAAAATGGCAAAACAGAAAATTACCGAGTTCAGCGAAGCATATGCGGGTCTTGAATAATTCAGTGCAGGTAAATACTGTGTGTTGTGGAACTGAAGACAGGAAGCTATTTGCATAACGGGGCATTGAATTTGCGGAAATCTGCGATTCTGCTTGCAAAACACACGGATCCGGTGTAAAATTATAACACCACAGACTACTGACGGAGGACTGAACCAATGACACCATTCTGGGTACTGCAAACGGAAGGCGCTCCCGCATCGGCTTATCTGACGGGAGACAGACTGATTCTCGAAAACCGCTATATCCGGCGCGTGATTGACCTGACTGCCGGCAGAACCGTATCCCTCACCGACGGGGATGGAAGTGAAGCGATTGCCGCACCTGTCCGGGAAGGTGAAATTTCCGTAAACGGCACGAAAATCGCCGTCGAAGGGCAGTGCGAAGCCGTTATCCGCGAGGGAAACTTCACCGAAAAGAAGTTTGACTACACTCCGAAATCCTACAACACGCACCCGTTCCCGTATCCCGCACCCGGTAAGATTGCCGACCTGATTTACCGCCGCGGGGAGCTGGAAATCCGCGTGGTGTACGAAATCTTTGACGACATGCCCGCCATCCGCAAATCCCTGTACGTGACGAACAACGGAGAGGGCACCGTTACCATTGACACCGCGGAAAGTGAAGCGCTGTGCCTGACTGACGATGGTGCACTGCGGTACTATCTCGAATCCGACTACACCGGCGACAACATGTCCGGCTTCAATACCGGAACTTCAATCTTCCGCGACGGGAATGCCGTATCTGCGCACTTTGACATGGGTCCCGATTACGATCTCAGACCCGGTGAAACCTTCCGCGGCATGCAGATTTACGGGCTGTACTGTCAGAGCGCCTGCTTCGATCACCGTATGAACGAAGTGCAGAACCTGTACCGCCGCGCGGCTCCGTGGGTCTGCGAAGCTCCGCTGTTCCTGCATCTCATCTCCGACGACAGCAAGGTTCTCCGGGACACCGCGGACATGCTGGCTGATGTGGGATACGACATGATTATCCAGTCCTTCGGCTCGGGCGTGCGTCTGGAAAGCGAGAATCCCGAATACATCGCCCGCGTGAAGAGCGACTACGACTACGTCCACAGCAAGGGTCTGACCATCGGCGGCTATACCCTCGCCATCATCCGCGATTACCGTCCCATGAACCACGACTGCGCCACAAACGGGGATCACTCAAAAATTTCCCGCTGTCTCTGCACCAGATGGTCGGAGGGCTACTGGAACCGCGTGGTGAATTTCCTTGAGAAAACCGGATCGGACTTCATCGAGATCGACGGGCCGTACCATTTCTACACCTGCACCGGCAATCAGCCCGGTCAGACGGAGCATCTGCACAAGGGTCTGTCCGACTGCCGGTATATGCAATGGCTCCGCTCGACGGTGGAAATCTACACCCGGATGCGGAATCTGGGCATCTACATCAACGCGCCCGACTGGCTCTATCTCTCCGGCACCAACAAATGCGGCATCGGTTACGAGGAAATCGGATTCAGCCAGCCGCGGATTCAGCAGCTTCTTCTGAACCGGATTTACAACTACATGGGCACCTACCGCAAAATTCCGTCGATGGGATGGGGCTTCCTCCCGGTCGAGCAGTACCACGGCGGCGGAGATGCGGCGAAGTTCGAACCGCTCACGCAGAATCTTGCCGAATATGACTGGGCAATGGCAGAAGCGGCTGCATCGGGTGTATGGCCGTGCGTACGCGGAAAACGTCTGTACGACAGCGAACAGTGCAGACAGGTCGTGAAATACTGGACGGATGTCATCCGGAAACACAGGAAACTGCTCAATTCCAACACCGTGCACGTCTACCCGCCGAAGCTCACGGATGATCTGAACTGTGCCGCAGACATCGACGTCATCTTACAGGAAAACAACACTACGCCGGATAAGCTGTACCTCATGGTCTGCAACCAGACAAAGGAAACTCGCACCAAAACCCTCGTTCTGCCCGCGTTCTATACAGGGCTCACGAAGCTGGAGCGTCCCCATACCGCACCGAAATCCGGAAGTTTTGACGAAGTTGAGATCCCGAAGTTCGGTAAATATCCGCCGGTTTATCCCGAAAACATGGAAAACAAGCTCGAAGACGTACTCCCGGCTGAGGACAGCGGCGTTCACATGGCACTGTACGAGCATGATCTGCCCGAAAAGCGCACGGAAGTCATGATCGATGTGAATGGCAACCTGATCCTGACCGTGACCCTGCCGCCGATGAGCTACACGTACTACGTCGGTTATGCCGCAGATGACGCGCCGGTGAATCCGGTGGCACTTCCCGAAGGCAAGCCGTTTGGTGTAAAAATCTGAATACTACCCAAAAGACCGGGCAATCCGCAGAGGAAAGTCCGGTCTTTGTGTTTTATAATCTTTTGTAAACGGGCATATAGTCAATCGGAGCTGCCGCGGTAACGGTGTCCCCCTTGCTTTCGAGGATTCCGCTGCCGTCCATGGCTTCCCATCTGCCTGCGGGAAGGTAGACACTGCGTTCTCTTGCACCGTATTCCGTCACGGGAGCAACGAGGTATTCCGAGCCGAACATGTACTGATCCTCCACTTCCCATGCCTGCTTGTCGTCCGGGAATTCCAGGAACATGCCGCGGATCATCGGGATGCCGGTCAATTCGGATTCTTTTGCGGTCTTCTTGATGTATTCCTTCAAGCCCTCGCGGATGCCGAGGTACTTGACGAAGATGGCGTAGTTTTCATCCCC
>JAFUQY010000433.1 GCA_017472105.1 Clostridia bacterium
CAGGCGGTGAGAGCCATAACGGCGGCGAGGATGATGGAGAGTGTCTTTTTCATGATGGTATTTCCTTTCAGAAATAAATTATTTTCAGTTGGAGCCGATCGCGGTGTAGCCTGCGGCTTCGAGAGCGGCAATGTCAACACCGAGTTCCGCGCAGTTCACGGGATTGTAAACCTTCTGGAACTTTTCGGACTAAGCGATGGGCATTTCTTCGATCTTGGCTTTGCCGGTCAGAACCTTTGCGGCCATCTTGCCGGTGGTATAGCCGAGGTCGTAGTAGTTGATGCAGAGAGTAGCGATACCGCAGCCGGAGCAGATGCCCTCATCGCCGCCCATGATGGGAGTACCGGTGGGAAGAACCGCACCGTTGATGGATTCAGCGAAAGAAGCGGCGGTGTTGTCGGTGGGAATGTAGATGACATCGGAAGCGGCCGCAGCGGCAGTGGATACAGCCACGAGGTCATTGGAGTCAGCAAAGGGGAATTCGGTGCAGGTCACGCCGGAAGCCTCGAGATTTTCACGGACAACCTTGACCTGATATGCGGAGTTGGGTTCCGCGGAGCAGTAAAGCAGACCGACGGTCTTGGTGTCGGGATACAGTTCGAGGATCATTGCCGCCTGCTGATCGAGGGGCGCAAGGTCGGAGGTGCCGGAAACGTTGGAACCCACGAGACCGTCAAAGTTTTCGATGCCGAGCGCAGTGCCGTATTCGGTAACGGAAGTGCCGAGCACGGGGATGGATGGGGTACCGTTTGCAGCGGCCTGAAGCGCGGTGGTTGCGTTCGCGAGGATCAGATCGACGTTCTTGGACACAAAGTCGTTGATGATGGTGGTGCAGGCAGTGGATTCACCCTGTGCGTTCTGGTCGAGGAAGGTGAGATTTTCAGCTCCCAGTTCTTCGGTGAGTGCATCCTTGAACCCTTGTGTTGCGGAGTCGAGAGCGGCATGGGGCATCTGCTGACAGATACCGATGGTGTACTTGCCGTCATCGCCGCAGGATGCGAGAGTGAGGCACACGGTCACGACGAGAAGTGCCGCCATAAGTACGGAAAGAATTTTCTTCATTCAGATTTCCTCTCTAATTTAGATTTGACTGTTTTGCCCGCCGGCAGAGCATACGCATTGAAAACAAAAATCCCTGTATAAAAATACAGGGACGAAATTTTCCGCGATACCACTCTGCTTTCGTACTGACCTCGCAGTCAGAACCTTATAAGGCTTAAAAGTCTTGGCGATGTAACGGTCGCACCCGTTGTACCTACTTGAGCCAATGGGACAGTTCAGCACACAGCTTGCAGAAGGAACTTCACACGGAGACCGACATTGCCTTGCACCTTCCGGCAACTCTCTGAGACGACGCATCCGTCCTACTTTATTCTGCTCGAACGCTTTTCAATTTTATATATTCTATATTTTACCACTTTTTTCTGATATGTCAATACCTTTTCTGAAAAAAGTCTCAATAAAATGCATGATTATTTAAGAAAATATTGCCGTTCGGCTTCAGAATCCGTTTGTGTTCCGTGTGAAATCCGCATTACAGACTTGATTTGCGCTCCATTTTCTTGTATAATGGTAACAAAAAAACAAACGGAGGCACGCATGAACAAAGTTTACTACATGGACGGCTATCACGGCGGTATCCGCGGACATATGCCGCTCGGATCGTGGCGGGACATCCTCGACGCACTCGCACGCAATCCCGGGTGGAAACTGAGCATTGACGTGGAACCCGTGTCGTGGGACTATCTCAGGGAACGCGATCCCCGGGCGTATGACGAGCTCTGCGAACTTCTGCGGGACGGCTCGCGGCTGGAGATTGTCGCGGGAAGCTACGCACAGCCCTACGGCTGGATCACGGACGGCGAGAGCAACATCCGCCACCTCATCCTCGGCAGAAAAATCGTGAAGGAGCACTTCCCTTTCGTCAGCGTCGATACCTACGCGGTGCAGGAGCCGTGCTGGACAAGTGCGCTCCCGCAGATTCTCCGTCAGCTCGGATACAAACGCGCTTCGCTCAAGGACGCGTCGACTGCATGGGGCGGCTACTGCGAAGGCTATCCCGCTGAGACCGTGGACTGGACCGGACCCGACGGCACCTCCATTCCGACGATCCCGCGCTACGCCTGCGAAGGACTCGTCGACGTCTACGCCACGGAGGCACGGGACGCGAAGCCTGAATGGATGCAGACCTGCGCGGAAAACGGAATCGAGCACCCGACCGGGATGTATTTTCAGGATCTCGGCTGGCATGCAAATCCCGGCGTGCACGGCGATCACATCGAATTCTCCCTGATCCGCGATTATTTTGAAAATATCACCACCGCAGAACGCCCCGTATGGCAGCCCGGTCAGGAGATTTTCCGCGGCGCACTTCCCTGGGGAGACCACACCCTCGTTGAGATGGCACGTCAGGTTCGCCGGTGCGAAATCGAACTGCTCGACACGGAACGGCTCTGCGCGATCGGCTCACTCTACGGCATGGCGGACGCGGATGACCGTCTCAGCGAAGCATGGGGACACCTGCTCATGACCCAGCATCACGACGGATGGATCTGCGCCTGTGCCGGAGCCGGCGAGAACAACTGGGCGTGGAAAACCTCGGCTCAGGTCTACGCGGCGGAATTCATCACGGACAAGCTGAACCGCAGTGCGTTTGCGGCAGTGACTTCCGGCGGAAAAACCGTCACCGACCGGGAAACCGTCACCGTCGTCAATCCGCTCCCGAAGACCGAAACCCGCCTGATCCGCGTGAACATGACCGCAAACCGCGGCACCCGTGCGATTGAAGTCACCGACGGCGAAACCGTACTTCCCTGCCAGCTGATCCCGGAGAGAAAGCACGGTGACGGCTCCTTCAACGCGGGCGAACTTCTCATTCTTGCCACGCTTCCGGCGCTCGGCACGAAAAATTTCACCGTCCGTCAGCTCACCGAAGAACAAACGCCCGCGCCGCAGGTCACCGTCAGCGAAACAAACGGCGGAATCGTCATGGAAAACGCGAAAATCCGCATCCGCATTGAACCGGCAAAGGGTGGTGCGATCACGTCATACTCTGACAAAGACCGGAATCTCGAGATCGTACCCGACGGAGCATGCTTCAACGAATTCCGCGGATTTTTCATCAAAGAAAACCGGTTCTGCTCCAGTACCGAACAGGCGGCGGACTGTAAAATCGAATACAGCGGTGCGCTCGAAGCCGTTGTCAGCGTACGCGGCAGAATTGCCGGATCGGGATTCCACGTCCGTTACACGATGCAGGCGGATTCGCCCTGTCTGGATGTGTCCGCAGACTTCCACTTCGAGAACGGCACCCACATCGGCGAACCGTATGAGATGCTCCGCGATGTGCACGATCCGCACCGCACCTATCACGACGGACGATACCGCCTCAACGCGTACTTTCCGACCGTGTTCGAACAGCGGCACATCGACAAGGACTGCGCATACGACGTCTGCCGGAGCAAGCTGGAC
>JAFUQY010000434.1 GCA_017472105.1 Clostridia bacterium
ACCCGAAGGCGTTGCAATCATGATTATGGAAAATGTTGGCGTTTCCATCACCGGTAACTCCACCAACCCCACCAGATTCCAGCATCCCGTTGCAGGTACCTACAAGAAGTGGTGTAACGAAAACGGCAGACAGTACTTCTCCGTTGCATCCGGCGGCGGTACCGGTCGTACTCTGCACCCCGACAACATGGCAGCAGGTCCCGCATCCTACGGTATGACCGACACCATGGGTCGTATGCACTCCGACGCACAGTTCGCAGGTTCCTCCTCCGTTCCGGCTCACGTAGAAATGATGGGTCTGATCGGCGCGGGCAACAACCCCATGGTTGGTATGACTGTTGCTGTTGCAGTTGCTGTGGAAGAAGCAAGCAAGTAATTTCATAAACTCCAAAAAGGCTTTCGGTTCGCTGAGAGCCTTTTTTCATCCTCAACCCAAGGTTGTCCTGCCGGATCTGCCTCGCGTATGCGGTTCTTGCCAAACGGCGCGGTTTATGCTATACTGATACTGTAAACCGGGCGCGCGGTGACGAAATCTGAAAACAGAGAGGAAGACGGCATGAAAGAAATACGCATCGGGCAGAATATTGCCGTTCTGCGGAAAAACAGCCACACCACGCAGGATCAGCTTGCACAGGCACTGCATATCAGCTCGCAGGCGGTCAGTAAGTGGGAGAACGGCGTGAATTATCCCGACACTCCGACCATGGCGAGGATCGCGGAGTATTTCCGTGTTTCCATCGACTTCCTCTATTACGGAAAGGCGGAAGCTGAAATGGATGAACACAACTACACGGGAATCCGCGCGAAAAATCTTCGTCCGAATCATCTGATTTACGATTACTGGAAGGAAGAAGACCTGAACGCTCTGACGGACGAGGAGTTTGAACTCCTGCGGCAGAAGGTGACCTACGAGATCACGTCGATTGCGCATAGGTCGGAGGAATTTGAGCATTTCTTCGCCGGAAAGGACGGGGAATCCATCCGCGGAGACGGAAATGCGGCGGATTTCAGAATCTACCGTTATAAATCCATGGCGGACAATCTGCTCGTCTCAGAGCTGTTCAGTCTGTACGAGCGGCTCTTTACGTTCGCGTCGAGAATAGGAGTGCGGCACATCTTTGACATCGGATGCATGCCGTCGTTTCAGGCGTCGTATCTGGTGCACCATCCTGATATGCACTACACCGGCATCGATGAGCAGCTGTTTGCGGTACCGATCCACATTGAGGAATCCTACGTGAACCGGCTGTTTGAGAGCTTCACGGGCTCCGACCGCATCAAATACGTGAAAGAAAACTACCCCTGCGAGCTGGATGTGCCGGAAAACAGCATCGCGTTCTGCGTGTGGAAACGGAGGATTCCGATTGTCGAATGGGAGGAAGAACTGCTTCTCCACCTTGCATCCCAGTTCGACCGGTTTGTCATCGAGATGGTCGCAATCACGAACAACAGCGATCTCGCAAAAATGGACGTGAAGGACGTCGTGCGGCGTAAGGTCGACAATTTCAAGGACATCCGCGGCGAACAGATGATGAATCTGCGGCGGCTCCTGCCCGAGTATGAATTCTACACCCTCAGGGATCACCGGCAGAGCTTCATTGTGTACGCTACGAAGATCCGATCCGACCGGGAGACGATCCTCAGCCACTACGACCTCATCGGCGACCGGATTGTGAGTGATGCGGTGGATGCGCACTGGATTCACGAGATGGACAGGATGATAACCGGAACGGTATAAACAGAACAAAAACCGAAGTACCCGTCATGGATACCTCGGTTTTTTCGTTTTCCGGATTACAGCAGATGGCTCACGTCGACATATTCGTGACGTACATCCGCAACGCCGTTTTCGTTCACGGAGAACACGGTGCCGCCGTTGAGGATGGGGTTCCAGTAGCATCCCGCGCCCGCCTTGAGGCCGTAGATGAACTTCACGCCTTTGTAGCTGACGACGTAATTGTTCACGTGGTCGTGTCCGCAGATGATGTGCTTCGTGGAGCCGAGCTCGGTCATCACATCAAACGCACCCTCGTCCGCGGGATAGCTGCAAATGCCCTCGTACTTCACGCCGAAGGAGCCTGCATAACCGTCGTTCCAGTTGGCGGGATCCGCGCTGTCCTCCGGCTTGACGGATTTGGGATCGAGACCGGGCTTGACGGCAGCTGCCCATGCATCGCGGTATGCGTAGATCGGAATGTGCATCATCATTGTGGTGTCGCGGCATCCGAGCTTCTCAAGGGCTTCAATCTGCTCGCGGTACCATACAAGCTGTTCGGGAATCAGCTTAGCCCATTCGTTGGATTCGGTTCCGTCCGGGGCGGTGTAGGGCATTCTGTCGTGCGAGTCCATCATAATCACGCCCTCGACGACCTTGCCGGCTTCCTCAATGGCGATGACGTAGTTGCCGTTGCCGAGCGCGGGGGCGCCCTTTTCGTAAACGCAGTGCGGATGGGTCAGATACCGATCAGCGACGGCGTCAACAACCTCGGGACCCTTCTGGTTGTCGTGATTTCCCCAAACGGGAGCCCACGGCTTGCCGAAGCTGTCGAGCAGATCCGCCAGAGCGTCGTATGCTTCATCGTGACCCGCCCATGCAAGGTCTCCGGTGACGGTGATCAGGTCGGGATCCAGCCGCTTCACCAGTTCCGTGACGGTGTATGTGAGAATCTCCCGGTTTTTGTGCCCCTGAGCCCATTCCTCAACGCCGAGCTGAGGGTCGGTGAGGCTGAGAATGCGGAAATCCTTCCCGGGTGTTTTGTGCAGAGTAATCATGGAGTACCTCCTGAGATGTAGTTGAGTATATGGTATCACAAGCGGCGTGCGATGTCAAGATGAAAGTTTTTTTGCGGAATTTTTCGTCAGGGGAAGATTTTGCCTTCCGGATTCGTTATAATAAGTGAAACCGATCGGAAGACATCCTCGGCGCGGTACCTGCCGGAGATGGGAAAGGAGACGCGGATGACAAAACGGACGGAGGAGCTGTCGGCGGCGGAGATTTTCCGGATCTGCCGGAACATGATGTATCAAACAGCGTACGGAGTTCTGCACAACCGGGAAGACGCCGAGGATGCTGTGGCGGACGCGATGGAGAAAATCTGCCGGAACCTCGGGAAATTTCAGAACCGCGACGAGGCGGAATGGAAACTGCTGGTGAAAATCTGCGTGAAAAACATCGCCATCGACCGCTACCGGAAAAAACGCCGGGACTCCGCTGACTCCATTGAGGAGATGGAACGGGAGATTCCGGACGAATCGGCGGCGGATGAAACGGACGGGGACTTCGGCAGTCTCCAGCGGTATGTTGACCGGCTCAGCGAGGATCACCGGAATGTTCTGATTCTGAAATATACTGAGGAAATGAAGAACCGCGAAATCGCACAGCTTCTCGGAATTCCGGAGGCAACGGTGGCAACGCGGCTTCTGCGTGCGAAATTACAGCTGAAAAAATTATACGGAAAGGACGGTCGGACGGATGAAAGCAAATGATTCCCGCGGATACACAGCAATGCGAAGAGCGCTGATGCCGCATGTGACGCGGATGACGGAAGAAATTGCGGAAGAAGAAAGCATGAGTCACGAATACAGGGAGGAAACGATGAACAGAATTCACCATATCATGGAAGAAAAACAGCCGGGACGCAGTGTGAAGCTCGGTCAGCGGCTTGCGGTCGCGTGTCTTGCGGCACTGCTGCTTGCGGGCGTGACCTCGGCGGCCGTGGAACCCATCCGGGAGCGGATTGCGAATGCGTTCCTCGGTCAGCGTGACGATCTTGTCACAGCGGACTTTGATGACACCGGGGACAGCGAAAAAATCGTGCTGATGAAACCCGGGTACATCCCCGAAGGATTTGAGCTGACCGAAACCAAAGCGGAATACGGCTCGCTTGATCTGGTTTACGAAAACGGGAAAGGCGGCGCGGTATATTTCAGCCGTCAGGAATACAACGATGACGAAAAAGCGGAAATTCTGTGGAGAGGAGACGCCTATACCGCGGAGGAAACCGTGATCGGCGGCAATGCCTGCATCCTGCTCAGACCCGCGCGGGATGATGTACGACCTTCCGTTTCGTGGACGGATGACGGGTATCTGTACATCATCGAAACGACACTGCCCGCGGATGAGCTGATCCGGCTCGCGGAAGGCGTGGTCACGGATTGTGTGATCGGACTGACGGAACCCACATGGCTGCCTGCCGGTTATCGGGTGAGCGATGTATATGAGTTCCGCACCAATTACGTGCAGATTACGTATGAAAACGCAGACGGCAGACGCATCCATTTCCGCCGCGAAGCACTGTACAGTCCCGGTGAGCGTGGTTACGACAGCAGATACACGCGGGAAACGGTCAGTGTGAACGGAAGAGATGCGGTTCTTCTGCGGCAGAGTGGGTATGAAGAGCATATCACCATCATCTGGGAGGACGAAAACTTCCGCTATAACCTGTCCGGGTGGAGCTCCGAGGAAGAACTCATCAGAACCGCCGAAAGCGTGAAGTAAGTCCGCATGAACACAAAAAAGACCTCGTTTTTCAGAGGTCTTTTCGTTTGCTTATCGGGTTACTGTCCCAGTTCCGCAGGCGCGCCGACACGGTAGTCCGCATCCATCATTCTCAGCAGGATTGCCGCAACCGCGCTTCTCTTGATGTTCGCGGAAGGACCGAAGGTACCCTTGGCGTCACTGCCGTTGAGGATGCCCGCACGGTACAGCTTGTAGATCGCCGGGCCGTAGGTGCTCGCGGAGGTAACGTCCGGGATGGCGTCGTCGGGAATGTCGTTGATCGCCGGGAGTGCGTCATCCGGCAGTGCACGTGCGAAAATGTCGACGTACAGGGCACGGGTCACGGACGCATTCAGCTCGGTTTCGGTGTAATCGCGGGTGATGATGCCGTTTTCCTTTGCGTAGTCCACGTAGGGCTTGTACCACGGCGTGCCGTTTTCAAGCAGAACCTTGCCGCTGTAATGGAGCTGGTTCATGCATGCCGCGAGCTTGATCGCTTCGACGAGCTTCATGTTGTCGTCGGGCTTGTACAGGGTCTCGGTCTTGCCGTTGATGAGTCCCATCTGATGCGCGCCCTCGACGGAGGAACGGTACCACTGGGATGCGGGAACGTCGGTGAACGGGAAGACATACGCGGTTTCAACCGTCACGTAGACCATGGTTTCGCCGCTGCTGACGTACTGCTCGGTGCCGGAGATGCCGGTGACGATGCAGTAGTAGTAGTTGACGCCGCCGATGTTGGTGGGAACGGTCAGGGACTTGTCATCCGCGCCCGGAAGTGCCTTTGCGGCGTCCCTGGAGCCGGTGGGCGTGTAGAACCACTGATAGGACACCTCAAAGTCGTCGGAGAAGTTGTGCTGTGCGGTGATGGTGCGCTTGTCGCCGGTTTCGCAGGAAATCTCGGCGGGAGTATAGGTAATCACGGGATTGAACGGAATCTCAACGGTCACATTGTACCTGACAACGAGATTTTCGCCGTCCATGGACAGAGTCACGTTGTCGTCCTCGTTGACGGATACCTTTACATCGGGCTTGCCCTTGGAGTTCACGCTGAATTCATAGCCTTCGGGACAGCTGAGAACGAAACGGCAGGTGTAGGTCTTTCCGCCGGTGAATGCGGTTCTGCGCGCGAGGGTGTCGCTCTTGTCTTCCTCGGACCAGGTCACGTATTCCAGCACGGACTTGCCGGAGACGAAGATATCGCTCTTGATGGCGTCTTCACTTTCGCCGACGGTTGTGCCGGCTGTGGGGAATTCGATGTCTTCGAGACGGACTTTTTCAATCAGAATTGCGGGTTCCTGCGGGTAGCCGAAGTAGAAGCATGCGGTCAGGGAGGAGTGTTCCTCGTTCACAACCACGTCTTCCGCAACGATGTCGCCGCAGTAAACGAGCACTTCGTCGGTGAAGTTGTAGCCGGTCAGGGCATTGACGGTGATGTAGCACGCGTACTTTTCATCGCGGTCGAAAGGCTTTTCGCGGTTCCAGTTCACGTCCTCGCCGTCCTTGACGTAGGTCCACTGCACCATGGCAACGGCGAGAGCTCTGTGGTCGATCTTCATGAACGTGGTGGGCATTTCTTCTTCCACGGGAACTTCCAGACCGGTGAGCTCGAGGAAGGAAATGTCGGTGCGCAGATCGGTGCCGGTGATGGTGATCTTGAGGGTCATGCGGTCCACGCCGTCGGTGAAGGAGATTTCCGCCGTACCGGGCTTGATGGGCGTACCGGTGAGCATCATCATGTTCTGACCGGGCGTTGCGGAAAGACCGTAGTCCGCGAGGGTGTTCGGCATGTCGGTATCGCGCACGGGAGTACCGTCGAGGCCGTGAACGATCTGATAATTCACCGTTTCGCCGACCTTTGCGGTTCTGGTGACGGTGCTTGCGAGCGCTTCGAGAGAGGAAATGACGATTCTGACGGTGTAGTAGTTGGTGAAGCCGTCTTCGTCAACGCCGGAGAGGGTGATCGTCGCCGTACCCGTGCCCGCAGTGGTGCCGGAGATGGTCAGGAAATCCTTGTTCAGGGACGCGGTGAGACCGAAGCGTGAGAGGGTGTTGGGACGTTCGGAATCGATGACAACGTTTCCCGGCAGATTGTGCTCGTAGGTGTTGTAGAAATCCACGTTGTCGTTGGTTTCGTCGGTGACAACAACGTCAGCGTAGCCCTGTTCGGCAACAACGGTCACCTTCTGGGTCTTTGAAATCTGCTGACCGAAGCTGTCGCGGTAGGATGCGGTGACGGTGTATTTGTATGTACCGGGCTCGGGAATCTGACCGACGAGGACGACGACTTTCTGGGTATCGTCTTCGGGGCTGAGGATGACTTCCGCTTCCAGACCGGAGCCGCCGCTGGTGTGGGACTCGGATACGGAAATTTCGTACTGCTTGAGGGTCGCAATATCGGTGAGCAGCTGAACCTGCTGTCCCGTTTTGATGGTGTGCGTGATGGGCGTGAGATCGGCTGCTGTGACGGCT
Organism: Clostridia bacterium; assembly: GCA_017472105.1. The sequence continues at coordinate 6,971 of JAFUQY010000434.1, forward strand.
GTGCTCAGGGAAAACAGCATGCAGAGCGTCAGAATCAGGCTGACCACGCGGATCTTTCTGTTCATGGGATACCTCCGTTGGGATTTGAAAACTTTAACAATTGTATTATAACACGGTTCCGGGAATTTTACAAGAGGATTGCAAAACTTGTTGAAATACGTAGATTTTCACGTCGGTTTGTGATATAATGATATCGTCAAAATATGCGCTTTTATGGAGGAATTATGTCACTCTTAACGATAGAAACCCGCGGTCAGCTCACCGAAAACCGCCATTTCGGCTGTATCGCCGTCGTCGGTGAAAACGGTGTCATCGCGTCGTCCGGTGCTTACCGGGAGGAATACTTTTTCCGCTCCTCGTCCAAGCCGATTCAGGCGCTTCCCGTGCTTCTGCTGGGACTGGACAAGGAATACGGGCTTTCCGAAGAAGAATGCGCCATCATGGCAGGCTCCAATGCGGGCGAAACCTACTGCACGGACGTTGTCACCTCGCTGATGCAGAAGACCGGCGTGACCGAGGACGATCTCGTCATGAATCCGCGCTGGCCGTCCCATGAAGCAACCCGTTACCGCATCATCGGCGAAGGCGGCACGATGAAGAAGCTCTACCACGGCTGTACTCCGAAGCACATCGGGCTCATGCTCGTTCAGCGCAAGCTCACCGGGGATGCAAAGGGGTATCATCTCCCCGAATCCGCGGCACAGAGACTCGTCCGCTATACCATCTCCCACTTCACCGGCACGCCGTATGAGAAAATCAAGCTCGGCATTGACGGATGCGGCGTTCCCGTGTTCGGCGTTCCCGGAGATGCACTGGCGAAGTCCTATCTGTATCTCGCCGCGCCCGATCTCATTCCCGATGCCGGCTACCGTGCGGTTACCGAGCGCATGACCTCGCTGATGCACAAGTACCCGCACCTGATCCGCGGACGGGAATACCTCTGCACCCTGCTCAACTCCGACGACAATGTGGTCGCAAAGGGCGGCGCATCCGGAGTTTACACCTTCGGTCTGAAAAAACAGCGCGTCGGCGTCATGTACAAGATGTACGACGGTACGGAAACCTCATGGCAGGTGATCGCGGCGGAAATCCTGCGTCAGCTGTATCCCGGGGACTGCGCGGAGCTGATTCAGAAGCTCGACACCACGGAGCTCATCGGTACGACATGCCACAATATCCGCTGTATGACAGGGGAGACCGTCGGCGAGATGAAGCCCGTATTCACCCTTGAAAAATAATGTGAGTTTCGTGATATTTGAGCGATATTCTCACCGAAAAGCTGTGAAAACGAACAAATGATGCCCCGATGCCCTCGGATTTGCGATTTTTCTATTGACACCGGACGGTGAATGTGATATCATTTATATAGTGGATTTATGCCCATTTCGCTGAAACACATCGAAAAAACTGTATTCAGAGCTTCACAAACGGAGATCAGATATGATTACAATCTTACAGAACCCCAATGACAACCGAAGATTATCCGCAGTGACCGACGCTGTGACCAACAATCTCCTTCGGAAATATCTTCCCAAGACCGGAAAATTTCTGGATCTGACCGACGGTTTCTTCAAGCCGTTTTCGGATGACTGTGAGATCATCTGCGACGCGGATCTGTCTGCGTGTGAAGACGATACCTTCGATGCCGTGATTGTCAACGGACGGTTTTCCCGGATGAAGTTCCGTGCCGACCGATGCCGTTTCGTCAACGAAGCCCTGCGGGTACTCAAGCCCGACGGCATTCTCGCGTTCGACTACATCAGCCCCGAAGCAATGCAGTTCGTACAGCACATGAACGCCATGAAGAACGCGGACAAAGCCCTGTTCCGTGCGCTGTCTTCCGTGGAGCAGACCTCTATGATGGATGATGTACGCGCAACCACGCAGGAGGAAATCACCGCGCATGCCCGTGCACACTGTGCGGATATCCTGACGACGGCGGCTACCTGTTCCACTGTACCGAGCTTTGCATACGCGCTCAACCAGATGGATGTGGATGAGCTGGAATCCTACATTGACCACCAGATCCGCATCTGCGAGGATCACTTCGTCGCACGCTACGCGATTCAGGGCATGTGCATCTTCCAGAAGAAGCCCTACGATGAGTTCTCCTGATTCAGTAAAATAAACCGGCACTTTTCCGCAAAACGGAGGAGTGCCTTTTTGTATGCATGAGAAAATCCTCTTGATTATTTCTGTCGCCTGTGTTATAATTAAAATAGGAAACTGTACTCTGGGATTCTGTGCCCATGTACGGCGAAAACCGAAAGGATCCTGATTGAATGAAAGACGAAAAATATATTCCCGGCGAAGAGGAAAAAATCGACGCCGCAGCAACACCGTCCGATACTCCGGCGGATGATGGGAAGGAAGAAGTGACACCGGAGGAAAACGCGCCCGCAGCGGAAGAAGCACCGGAAACGGACACACCTGACGCCGGGGATGCGGCTGAAAAATCCGAAGAAGCTGTTTCACCGGACGCGGAAGGCGAACATGCAGAAGATGCATCTGCCGATGAAGCCGTCGACGAATACGCCATCGAGGACGAGCCGTTCGTGCGCAAGGCAACACCGGAGGAAATCGCGTTCCTGACCCAGCGGATTACCGGGGAAGAGCACTCCCGTGTGACAACGGCGGCACCTGTCCGGACGAGAAATCCCGAGCAGAACCGGAACGTCACAAACGGCATTCCCTCCCGCGGACAGGCTCAGCGGACATCCCACCCCATACACCATGAAGTACAGCCGAAGAAGAAATCCGGTCTGTTCCCGGTGATCGTCACGGCGGCACTGCTCGTTGCGGCGATGCTGACCTCCGTGGTCGTGGGCGTGAACCTCGCATATTCCGATAAAGAAGACAACCGCCCGTCCGATTTTGACATGATCGAGACGGAACACAGCGATGCGGCATCGATTGATTCCCTCAGCACCAAGCCCGCCGTCGATACCGGAGATACCGCTGAAACCGAACCGGACGAACCCGGTACCGACACGGCTGATACCGCCGCTGAAACCGATCCCGTTGAGCCGGATACTGAGACTGCCGAGCCGGAAACCGCTCCCGCAGAAACCACACCGCCCGAGACGCAGCCTCCGGAAACCGAACCGCCGGCACCGAAGTACACCATCAAGCTCGATTTCTATGACCGCGACGATATCGTCATCTCCACCGAGCAGACCACGCTGCGGACGCTTCTTGCCGATCTCAGTGTGACGCTCAAGGATTCGGACAGACCGAACATCGGACTTGACGACGTGATTGCGGCGGACACCACGGTGCAGATCGATCAGGTGCTGTATCAGTCCGCGACGGTGACCGAGGCGATTGCGTACGAAACCGAAGTGATCGAGATTGACACCATCCCGCGCGGCGATACGAACTACCTCCAGTACGGTGAGGAAGGCTCGAAGAATCTCTACTACACCGTCGAGTACATCAACGGACAGGAGACGAACCGCACCCTCGACTGGGAGGAAGTCACCAAATGGCCCGTGAACGAAAAGTACGAGCTCGGCGTAGGCGGTACCTTCGTCGGTGCGGACGGCGTGACCTATACGTACTCCCTCAGACGCGTGGTTCCGGCTACATATTATGATCTGACCGGTCCTACTTATCTGGGTCCCGATGCGGATGAAACGGTTATTGCTGTTGATAAGAATAATATTCCGCTGGGTACGATGCTCTATGTAAAGAATGATAAGTACGATTTTGGTCTTCGTATGGCTGCGGACGTGGGTCCGAAAGTGAACGAATGGCAGATTGATATCTGGCTCAGTCACGACAATCCTCAGTTTGAGTCATTCAGCCATACCGGTTACCACTACGACATGGAAATCTACTATGTTGATGTAGAATAATGATTGCATGGAGGTCGTGTATGAATTTCGACAGAATGAAAGCCTTTCAGGAACGTCTTGTGAACTGGCGGATCCCGGGTAACGACTGCATGATCGTCAAGGACGGCGAGGAAATCTACCGTTACATGACCGGATGGGCGGACGAGGAATCAGGACGGAAGATGTCAGGTGACGAACTGTACTATTTCTGGTCGGCATCGAAGGTCATCACGTGCTCCCTCGGGCTCAGACTCCACGAAGAGGGACT
>JAFUQY010000435.1 GCA_017472105.1 Clostridia bacterium
ACCGTGTGTCTCATCGCCGCCGCACTCCGGTTCACGTGCATGAAGCATCTGCCGCCGGTCACAGCGATGGTGCTCTTTGCCGCCGTGTATCTCACCGGAATCCTCGCTGTCCCGGAAAACAAAAAAAGGAACCTGCAAAAAGCAAGTTCCGTCTGACCCGTAGGAGAATCGAACTCCTGTTTACGCCGTGAGAGGGCGTCGTCTTAGCCGCTTGACCAACGGGCCGTTCTTCTTCCGAACGCGGATATTATACCACATTCCACCCGGGAATGCAATAGGTTTTGCGAAAAAAATCCCGCGCCGGAGAGGAAAATTATAAAATTGTTTCCAGCATACACGCCGCGGCGGTCAGAATGTGGCACGCAAAATACGTCGGCATGATGAGCGAGCCGATTTTCTTCACACGCCCGAACCGCGAGAGCGCAATGACGCAGTCGGAAAAGAGAAGCATCGCAATCCCGGCGGCAAAAACCACGCGCGGCACGGCGGAAGAAAACGAAAACAGCGCACACGAGAGCGAAAAACACGAGATCCCCGCATACAGCTCCACCGGAATCCGGAAAGACCGGTCAATCCCGCGCCAGATCCGCCGGAGCAGAAAGAACGAAACCCCGGTAAACAGCACGGCAAAAATCAGCAGGGAAGTCCACGAAAATCCTGAGTAGAGAACCGAATGCGCCGCAAAACAACAGTGCCCGAGAAAAAATCCCGCCACACCGGAGAGAAAAAACGCCTCCCGCCCGCGCTCATGCTGAAGAAACCAGTCCCCGAGAGCGGAAAACACAAGCCCGAGCCCAAGCACTGAGCACCCGCATCCGAACGAAATCCCCGCACAAGACAGCGTCACAGCCGCACTGAACGGATACCGCCGAACCCTCCGATACATCCCCGCAAACACCACGGGAACAGCCAGAAAGAACAACCAAAACCAACCCATTTTCAATCAATGAAACCGAAGGTTTCTACCTTACTTCTTCCCTATTTCCTCTTACCTTTTACCTAAAAAACAGCGATCCCTGCCGGAAACCGCTGTTCTTTGTTTTAAATCTGACTTACTGCTGGTCCGCTACGATAGCCTGCATCTTTCTTGCCCAGTCAACGATCGCCTGACGTTCTTCGAGGGTGATCTTCTTGCCGAAAATACCGCACTTTACGTAGTAGGTTTCGTCGATGACATTGGTGCCGGCGGTGCGGAGAATCTGCTTGACCTGCTTTTCAGCGTCGGAGTCCTTGGGACCGTCAACGCAGAGAGCAACGTTAGCCGCACGGTTGGGGTACAGCTCGGAGCAGAAACGTCTTACCTGGTCGTTGGGTTCAGCGCCGAGGGACAGGCAGATCAGAACCAGTCTTTCCTTGTCAGCCGGATATGCCGGGGGAATATCGTTTGCGAGACAGCCGCATGCCTGAGCGATTGCATCTGCGTATGTAATCAGCTTGCCTTTCTTGGAAGAGTACATAACGCGCATTTTCATTGCCATTGGATTCGAGCCTCCGTGTAATTTGATAATTATAACTAAAGATATTATAACACAACCGTCCGCCTTTTGAAAGACCCAACAGTACATTTTCTGAAATATCGTCGGTCTGCACAAATTTGGAAGGCGGATTTTGGTCGGTATTCACAGGGGATTATTCGAATTCGTAGCCCAGCTCCTTCATGTCGGCTTCAAAGAAGTCAAACATGTGCACGCCGTCGTCCTTTTTGTATCTGCCGACGGAATCGGGACGCATCTCGATCTTCGCAATCGGAATGCCGAGGTAGTCGGAAATGCGGGAGACGGTGTTGTCCTGATCGAAAACCATGTCCTCGAAGCGGACGTAGAGCGCATTTTTCGGCGCAGGTGTCGCACGGACGATTTCGCGCTGATAGAGCCAGCTGATCGCGCGGTTGGTGCGGACGTCGCCGGTTTTGTCGTACTGCACGCCGAAGTCGTTGAGGTCGTCCGTCAGATGTCCGCCGAGGATGCAGTCGCGCGGGTCACGAACCCAGAAAATATACTTGATTTCGGGGAACATCCGCACGATCCACGGGTAAACGAGCGTGGTTTCGGGGATTTTCCAGCCCTTGTTTTCCGCCGGTGAGGTGAGCACGCTGTGGAGGTATTCCTCGATGAGCGTCGTGAATTCCTGCGGGATGGGCATCGTGTTGACGGCGCTGAAATCCCACTGATTGCCGCCGAGATACTTCACATACTGCGCGAAAACGCGGCATGCGTCGTACATTTTCTGAGGCGGAAGGAGGTCGCCGGAGACGTTCAGGGGTTCGCCCATGAAAACGCCGCTTGCGGAGAGCGTGTGGGAAATCGACCGGGTCCCGGAATGCCCGCGTCCGATGATGGTGATAAGCATAATTGAATCCTCAGCTTTCGTCGTTTTTCTTTAGTTTAACACATTACAGCGGTTTCGTCAAGACAAAATTGGACGGAAAACGCGGGATGATTATACAATCGCTGCCGTCATGTCAGCAGGCTGCCATTCGTTGCCTTTGTAGGGACACAGCGTGCTGTGTCAGCCGTAGGATTTGGTATTCTGTATTGTATCGATGAAAAACGAACGGTGTGCTGTTACCCATTTCGGGCGGTTGAAATTGCTTGACGGACATAGCGCGCTATGTCCCTACAAAGGAGATGTGCGGTATCTGACAGAGATTGGGTCTTTCTGCCGCTATAATCCACCCCCTAAAACCCAAAAACCGCCGCAGGGCGAACCGTACGGCAGTTTTGACTTACATTATTTCTTTTTGAACAGGCCGGAGTTCATCAGCGCACCGCAGATCAGGGGGCAGATGATGACGTTCAGCGCGAGCTCGAAGAAGAAGTTCACGCCGACCAGACCGACGAGGACGAAGGATACGAGATTGCCGCCGACCATGGGACCGAACGTTGCGTCAGCGGTGAATGCGTTTCCGAAGAAAAGGAGCATGCCGAGCACGAACAGACCCGTGTTCACAACCGGGCAGACAACGGACGAAACCAGACTTGCCGCATAATTTTTGCTGCGGGAGGTCTTGCCGATGCCGCTGATGAGACGGTACACGAGCCCTGCGAGAAGGCCTGCGAGTGCGGTCTTGAGGATGCAGATGAGCGCGGTCGCGAAGGCGTTGTTCGTCATCAGGAATACGTAGAACACGTCGCCGGAGGTGAATACCTGAATGAACGTGGTCAGTCCGGCGAACGCGCCGACAATGAAGCCTGCCATCGGGCCGATGAGCACAGCCGCGATCACGATCGGAACAAGAACGAAGTTGAGCGTCACCACACCGATGCGGATTGCCGAGAAGAATACCTGAAGCACCACAACGAGAGCGGACAGAAGTGCAATCTGCACCATGGTAAGGGTCTTTGCGCGGGAATTGTTGTTCATATTTTCCTCCAAAGTCATACTGCTGTCTTCCGCAAAATATGAAACCGGTAAAACGCAGCGTAAATTTATAGTCACAGCCTCGGCCGGAACTATCAAGATGAGGGAAGAAGTAAGAGGGAAGAGGGAAGAGGTAAAACCGGGATTAACGTGTATCTGTACGGCGCGCGTGAGCCAAAACTTACGAGCAATTTAAGCAACTATATCACGCAATCGCTCCACGGCTGCGGCGAATGGGGTCTCGGTGGTCCCCATGAGCTCGAAAACGATTTTCTCGGGCATTGGACGTCACCAATCGGCTGTGCACCCTGAAGTACATCTCGCAGGTACTTCCGTAGAACAGCAAACTTAAAATTATAACCGCACGTCGTCCAAGAAAATCCCCTGAAACTGACCGAATTATACAAAAATCACGTCCCGTAGAGCACCCAAACCTCGTCAGCCGGAAGTTTTTGCGGAGCTTTTTTCAAAAAGCGACCGTACCTCAAAAATCAAAACACCTGCACAAACTCTACTTTACATTCCGCCTGTACAGCTCAGCTGCGCCGTACAGCGTCAGGGAAGGCTCGTGCGTGAAGCGGTTGCGGGTGTGCGGGATGATGCATTCGGCAAGTCCGCCGGTGGAGACAAGTCCAAGCTTTTCGCCGGTTTCTTTCAGATTCAGCTCCTCGCGGATGTTCCGGAGAAAGCCGTCGATCATCAGAATGTGCCCGCCGATGACGCCCGAGAGAATCGACTCGCGGGAATCCCGTCCGATCAGATGCTCCGGCTTGTCCAGACTTACGCCGTTCAGCAGCGCCGCCGAGTCCGTCAGAGCGTCCATCGAAATCCGCAGTCCCGGAAGTATGATCGTCCCGATGATGTCTGCATTTTTGTCTACAACCGTCAGCGTCGTCGCCGTGCCCATGTCCAGAATCACAAGCGGGACATCCGACAAACGTAACGAGTATGCCGCGTTGGAGACGATGTCCGCACCGAGCTGCGCGGGATCCTTGATGCGGATGCCGAAGCCGGTGTGGATGCCGGGCGTGATGATGAACGGATCGGAGCCGGAGAGAATCTTCGCCGCACGGGAGAGAACGTGGGTCAGCCCGGGAACGACGGAGGAAATCACCGCACAGTCGATCGCGTCACCGGAAATCGGCGTTTGACCGTGAACCGCGATTCCTGCGTGCTCGAGATAGTCCCGGATGAACATCACGTACTCGTCCGAAGTGGAGCCAGCGCGTGCGGAGATCCCGAAGCGGCAGACAAGCTCGTTCGTACCGTCCGCATGAAGCCGGAACGCACCGATGGTAATACTGGAATTGCCGATATCAAACGCGAGAAGCACGGGATCACCTCTGGTTCAAGATAATAGATAAGAGATAATAGATAAGAGAATCGGAAAAAAACACTCCGTGTTTTGAATTTTTTCTCAAAACGTGCGGTCGGAAGGGTGCATTTCTGCGTCCCTGTTTCGTCCTTGTGTTAATTATACAAAATGCATATTTTGTATAATTCAGGGGAGCGGAATTGGCATTTCCGGGAGGTTTCGTACCGGATTTCCGCAGTTTTTCAGCGGGATTTAACCGGGGTTCCGACCTTATCCCAATTATAAACAATCCCGGACGGAATGTCAAGAAGCAATCTCACACATCCCGCCCGGATTTTGTCATTGTGAATTAGGCATTCTGAATCATGCGTCCGTGATCTCGCATTCGTACAGACCCGTGATCCGCGGCGGCAGCTCCATTGCGTATTTCTGATAGAAATAAATCGGGATCGCCGACCAGCCGTGGCACAGACTGCCCGCGTTGCCGAAATCGGATTCGCCGAGGATCGTTTCCCAGAACGTCGTCGCGCCGCTGTACAGCATGTGACCCCATTGCCGTGCGATATCGGCGAAGACCGTGCGCGCGTATTTCTCCGGACGGCGCATCAGTGCCTCGTACTTGAAAATGCTGTGGCTCAGCGTCACGTACAGGAGTTCATTCTTCGATAATTTGTCAAGCACCGAATCCAGACGCTCGCCGGACGCCGCATCCGCATAGACAATCAGCGAATTGGTCAGCTCGCATGTGTGCAGTTTTTCGCCGGCTCGATTGATGTAGGAATAATAACAGCCGTCATCGTCGCTCCAGAACGCGCGGTCAATGTCAGCGTTCAGTTTCAGATGTGCGTCACGGTAAGCGGAACCGTCCTCGCCGAGCGTATCCATGGTGTCGGCAAGCGAACGGAGCCCGAACGATACGAACGCACACAGCGGCGCGTCAAATGTAACATCGTCGTCGGCCACAAATCCGCTGATCGAACCGGACAGACCCGGCTGCCATTCGTAGAAATTCCAGTATTTTTCTTCCTGGAAGCACGGGATCAGACCGTTTTCCGCATCCCTGCGGCTCAGGAATTCGTCGGCAATCCGCTTCATCGTCGGCAGCATTTCCCACGCGAAGTCCCGGTCGCCGGAATATTTCATGTATTCGTACACCTGCGTGAGGAAAATCGCCGAGAATGACGGAATCGTGATGGCAACGCGCGCCGGTGAGCACAATTCAAGCATGTTGTCCTCGCGGATCGACTGCGCCATGAGCCGGATCGACGCCTTCGGGAAAGCGAACTCCCGGAATGCGTAGTAGCCGCACAGCATCTGATTGCGCGAATCCATCGTGTAAAGCGCCTGCTCCCGCCACGGACAGTCCTCGTAATGCTCGTGCATGCACATTCTCAGCGTACGCTTGGCAACCTCGTGAATCTTTGTGTGAAGCGTGTCCGCACAGGTGAATTTTGCCTCATAATCGAGCGGATAATCGGTGGTTCTGATGCCGGCATAGCGGATTTTTACATCCTTCGCATATGCGTGCACTTCGAGATACCGCAGACCGAGACGCCGGAACGGGTTGACCCAGCGGTTTCTTCCCTTCACTGCCCGGTAAAGACAGCAGAAATTCCGTCCGCCGATGTAGGCACGCACCCGGCAGTCGTCAAGATGCTCGCCCCAGCCGATGAGAATATCGCACGCCTCGTCAACCTCAATATCCAGCGACAGAATGCCCGCGTTTTCACGACCGGTGTCGATGATCGCGAATACGCCGTCGTCCTCTTCGTCACAGGTCAGTTTAATCCCGTCAGCATCCGGCAAAGGACGGTCGGAATGCGGTACAGACCAGTCGGTTGCCGGTTCCCTGAACGCCAGAGCCGCGAACTGCATCCGCTGACCGATGCTGCCGGATTTTTTCTCCTTGAACGTGCCGTGTACCGTCAGAACTGCGGGCTCGTCGTCACCAACCACCAGCTTCCTGATCGGACGGATGCGCGCGGGCATCGGCTTATCCACTTCAACCGTCGGCGGCTCTTCCGTTGCAACGCGTCCGGCATAATAGCGGAAGGAAAAACCGAGCTGACCGGAGACGTATTCCACCGGACCCATGTCGTACTCCGATTCGGGAGCCGAGAACGTTTCCGTCGAGCTGTACGCCAGGACTTCCCCGCCGCGCTGGATTTCGTAAATCAGCCCCGCATCCTCGCCGCGCACCGTGGAGCTGTCGTTGCCCTGATGCCAGCAGCGGATGACAATGCGGTTTTCGCCCGGCGTGAGATAGCCGTCAAGCGGGATGGCGTCGTACACCTTGTCGAACGGATAGTCCGCGTACTGTCCCATCGAGACGACCGTACCGTTGATTTCCAGACAGTAATTCGTGTCCACGGAGAGATTCATCACGCAGCCGTCCGTGTTCCCCGTCATCTCGAGCAGATCGTAGAAGGTAACGTACGTGTTGACGCCGCCGTATCCCTCTTCCCAGATCCATATTGCTTTGGTAAATGCATTCATGTTACGTCCTCCGAAGCATTTTTTCTTCGATTATATCACGTCCGGGCACAAATTGCAAGTCAAAACTGCTCCGGATCCCGCCGGCGCCGCAGGTATTTCCGACGAGTGGCTTCCCCGCCGCGGATGTGACGTTCCGCCTTGTTTTTCTCGAGAATCTCCTTCACCTCGTCCGACAGCCCGGGATTTTCCCGCCTGAGCCGCTCCGTCACGTCCTTGTGCACCGTGGATTTGCTGATCCCGTACCATGCCGCCGCATCCCGTACCGTGCATCCGTTCTCGATGATGTATCCTGCTAGCTTCGTACACCGCGTGTCAGTCATAGATTGCCCTCCCACATTGGGTTACAGCATTATATGCACCGGACGGCGATTTATGATGAAAAAACAGCGCCCTCCGAAGAAGACGCTGTCTGAGTGATTAAAACTTAATTTTCAAACTTATAAATGGTCGTCGTGTCGTACTTTTCGCCGGGCTTGAGAACGACATTGGTGAAGTTCGGGTGGTTGATGGAGTCGGGCATGCACTGGGTTTCAAGGCAGCATGCGCAGTGTCTGTACTGCTTGACATCGCCCTTGAAGGGATGATCGTTCACGTCGATCATGTTCGCAGTGTAGATCTGTACGCAGGGCTGGTCGGTGTACATGTTCAGCTTTCTGCCGGACTTGGGATCGGTGAGAGAACCGCGGAGCTGGAGCTTGCCGTCGGGATTTGCGAAGCAGAAGTTGTTGTCGTAGCCGCCGAATTCCTTCATCATGGGATGGTCGCCCGCAAAACCGGTGCCGAGAGCCATGGTGTTTCTGAAGTCGTAGCAGGTGCCGGTAACGTCAACGAGCTCGCCGTCGGGAATCAGCTCGGAGTCGATGGAGTTGATCTTGTCGCAGTCGAGCCACAGAAGCTGATCGTCAACAACGCCGGATGCGAAGCCGCCCATGTTGAAGTATACATGGTTGGTCAGGTTCACGATGGTGGTCTTGTCGGTGGTCGCTTCGTAGTGGATGGACAGACCTGCGTCAGCGGTGAGGGTGTATGTAACCTTCACGGTCAGGGTGCCGGGATAGTTTTCTTCTCCGTCGGGAGAAACGTAGGTCAGAACCAGCGCGGGTTCGTCTTCGGTGCCGGCTTCTTCAACAGCCCAGATCTTGGAGTTGAAGCCGAACTTGCCGCCGTGCAGGGTGTTGCTGCCGTCGTTGCAGGTGAGCTGGTATTCCACGCCTTCGAGGGTGAACTTGCCCTTTGCGATACGGTTGCCGATACGTCCGATGAGTGCGCCCTGATAACCGCCGGAGGTCAGATAGCCTTCGATGCAGTCGTAGCCGCATACCACATCAGCCTTCACGCCGTTCTTGTCTTCCACGCACAGGCTCTGGATGATGCCGCCGTAGTTGAGAATGCACGCGGAGGTGATGGACTTGTTGGTGAGCTGGTAAGCATAAACCTCGCATCCGCAGGGCAGCTTGCCGAATAAAGTCTTAGTAATCATGTTTGTATTTCCTTTGTAACAATAAGGTTTTCCTGTATCTGCGGCGGCACGTAAAGCACCGCCCTACGAGAAACACAGAAAAAAGGAACAGTCAAAAAATAAAATTTCAACCCAAATCTGAAAATACGAAGTATTTTCTACCTTTTCTCTTATCTATTCTCTCTTATCTATTATCTGGCACAGCCAAACATTCCGTCAGCAGACCGACCGAGATTATTCCTCATACCCGTTGGGGTTGTTCTTCTGCCATCTCCAGGAGTCTTCGCACATTTCCTTGATGCCGTTTTCAGCAACCCAGCCGAGTTCCTTTGCAGCCAGATCCGCGCTGGAGTAGCATTCCGCGATGTCGCCGGGGCGTCTGTCCTTGATGACGTAGGGGATCTTCACGCCGGTAGCCGCTTCGAAGTTCTTTACGATGTCGAGAACGGAGTAGCCCTTGCCGGTGCCGAGGTTGTAGGTCTTGCAGCCGCAGTTTTCAGCGAGCTTCTTGACAGCGCATACGTGACCCTTCGCGAGGTCAACTACGTGGATGTAGTCGCGTACGCCGGTGCCGTCGTGAGTCGGATAGTCGTCGCCGAATACGCCCAGCTCAGGTCTCTTGCCGACTGCAACCTGGGTTACGTAAGGCATGAGGTTGTTCGGAACGCCGTTCGGGTTTTCGCCGATCATACCGCTCTTGTGTGCGCCGATGGGGTTGAAGTAACGGAGCAGAACAACGTTCCATTCCGGATCTGCCTTCTGGATGTCGGTCAGGATCTGTTCAAGCATGGACTTGGTCCAGCCGTAGGGATTGGTGCAGTTGCCCTTGGGGCATTCTTCGGTGATCGGAATGAACGCGGGATCGCCGTAAACGGTTGCGGAAGAGGAGAAAATGATGTTCTTGCAGCCGTACTTCTTCATCACGTCAACGAGTACGAGAGTACCGGTGATGTTGTTGTTGTAGTATTCCCACGGCTTAGCAACGGATTCACCCACAGCCTTGAGACCTGCGAAGTGGATAACGGAGTCGATCTTCTCGGTCTTGAAGATGTTTTCCATCGCATCGTGATCGAGAATGTCAGCGAGGTAGAATTTCACGGGCTTGCCGGTGATCTGTTCCACTCTCTTGAGGGATTTTTCGGAAGAATTGCACAGGTTGTCGCAAACAACAACGTCATAACCTGCGTTCTGCAGTTCAATTACGGTATGGGAACCAATATAACCCGCACCGCCGGTAACGAGAATAGCCATAAGATGGGTCTCCTTGTATTGTTAGTTTTATTTGTTGAAATTCAGTTTGCGTGGTATTAGATAATAGATAAGAGATAATAGAGAAGAGAATCGGAAAAAACACTCCGTGTTTTAATTTTAATTAAAAAGCGCCAGCTTTTTTACCTTCACCTTTTCCCTCTTCCCTTTTCCTTCTTACTTCCACAACCCGTCCGGGTATTCGCCGGCGTCGATGAGGTCGTGGAGCTTCTTGATAACGTCGGGCTTGTCGTCCGCGTAGGTGACGCCGAACCACTTTGCGGTGGTGGTCAGAACCTTGACGTCGCACTGACCGGCGTGCATCATCTTGCCGATGGTGTTCGGGAGATAGCATTCCGCCTTCATGGGATCCGCTGCGTTCATGAGATTGCCGATAAATGCGGAGAATTCTGCTTCCAGACCGTCAAATACCTTGGGAGTGAAGCCCCAGAAGTTCATGGAAACGACGGTGTCATCGGGAATGTGGACCTTTTCGCCGTTGTCTTCGTACCATGCGCCGCCTTCTTCCTTGTTCAGCTTGGTGCGTTCCTCGATGCTCACGAGGTATCCGTCCTCGTCGGCATGGCATTCACCGCGCGCTACGGAGCCGTTTTCGGTGAGCGTGTTGCCGAGCATGTAGCCAACCATGCAGAAATGTGCGCTTTCGGGATCGGTGTTCTTGATGAATTCCGCAGCCTTCATGTATGCGTCGCGTCCGTAGAAGTCATCCGCATTGATAACAGCGAAGCCGTCCTTGAGAACATCCTTGCCGCAGAGGAGCGCGTGTGCGGTGCCCCAGGGCTTGGTGCGTCCTTCGGGAATTTCGCTGCCCTCGGGAACGCCGACTTCCATACCCTGGAACGCGTATTCCACGGGGATTCTTTCTTCAATGCGATGACCGACGGTTTCGCGGAAAATCTCGTAGTTCTCTTCCTTGATGACGAAAACAACCCGGTCAAATCCCGCCTTGATTGCGTCAAAAATGGAGAAGTCGATGATGAATTCGCCGTGTTCGGTAAACTTGTCAATCTGCTTTAAGCCGCCGTAACGGGAACCCATGCCCGCGGCGAGAATAAATAATGTCATAATAGCCTCCTGTGCGGTGAATCGAAAGTATTGTGGTATCGTTCAGACCAGTTCACTTTATATTGTATCTCAACCCGCTGTCAATTGCAAGGGTTTCCGGCGAAAAAGTGTGCGATTTTTCCGAAAAACTTGCCCGGTGCACAGAAATAAACAGACGGAAGACGCCCGCATGTGGGAGAGTCATCCGTCCGCTGTCCGATTCAGGTCAGTCCGTTTTTGTACCGCAGGTGCATTTCTTTTCCCCGTCGTTCTGAGGAGTGCCCGTGCCGCCGGAGGGTGAGAATTCCGCAACCGGGAACTCCATCTGCCGGAAGAGACTGCACGGATCCTCGCTCACGGGCATGACGCATTCCTTCTCGGGCACGGCGTATTCCACCGCATTGATGAGATACTGTGCCGGACGCTCGATCCGCACGACCGAGAAGAACCCGAGCGACGCCAGAAGAACCGCACCGTCCGCGTCATCCGTCAGATCGCACGACAGATTCCGGCAGACGCATTCGGGAATCTCGTCAACCGTGCAGCAGGAACAGCACCGGCACGGCTTGTGAGGCTCGACGACCTTCGTATTCAGAATGATCGGATCGACCGTCTCCAGAACCGCCACGGGAAGCGTGTTCGATGAGTGGGTCTTGCCGGGTTCACAGCAGAAGCTGCCGCCGTACTCGCTCCGGAAGACGCTCACATTTCCTTCACCGCCGAAGAGGATGACCTTTTTCTCGACCGCCGCGACGCCTTCGAAGTCCTGCATATTGCCGGGACCGACGCATGCCTCGAAGTTGATTTTTACGTAGATCCGGATGAAAAGCTGATAGAAGCCCCGGTTGAACGGTACCGGATCGATGCTGATGCACGACCAGAGCACCTTCGCACATTTCGCGCGCACAACGGAGGTTCTGTCGATGATTTCCTGTCCGATGCAGGTCAGATACACCCGCACATCCTCGAAGCAGTCCTTGTCGCGGCAGGAGTCGAGAACACGGTGGGTGTCGATGCAGACCAGATCCCGCTCACGCGAGCAGGAACCGCTGTTTCTGTATTCAGCCATTTTATATAGTCCATAACCTTTCCCTGAGATGCCGTGAAGGAGAAAGTTCCTTCAGTCCCATCATATGCATCCGGGCGGCCGATTGACAGAAAAATACCGTACAAACCCGGGCGGATTCATACGGTATTGCAGGTGTTCAGATTAAGTCACTCAGGATACGTACTTGAGGAGCTTGAGAACGGTTTCGGAAGCTTCTGCGGGATCGATGGAAGAGGTGATAACGCAGTTGACGTCCTTGCCTTCCAGGAGAGCGGAGAGCTGAGTGAGGAACTTGTCGAAACCTTCGCTGTCGTTCTGGCAGATCTTGAGAGCGGAGTCGATGAACAGGTCGGTCACGTCGTGGTTGGAAGCGAGGATACCTGCGATGAAGCCGTACAGGGACTGAGCGTCAGCAACAGCGTATTCTTCGGTGTCGATGAGACGTGCGGTGTACTTGATGTCGAACTTGAGCTTGTCACCCTTTTCGATGCAGACAACGGAACCCTTGCTGGTGTCAAGAGCGTTGTTTACGAATTCGATGAGGGTCTTGGTCTTGCCGGAACCTTTTTTGCCGATGAGAAGTTTAATCATGAGTGTATCTCCATTCTGCCAAAATTGGCTAATA
>JAFUQY010000436.1 GCA_017472105.1 Clostridia bacterium
AAGTCAACCGCAGGCATCTCCGCCGTGATTCTCGCACTGTACATGACGCGGAATCTGAAAAACGAATCTGAAAATTGATTATATATCCCAAAAAACGGAGGTAACCCCATGAAGCAATGCTACAAGAACCCTTCTGCCACCCGATGGTACCGTGACATGGCGAAGGATCCCGCGAGTTTCCCGTTCCTTTTCACCTATGACGGTACGGAACACCGCGGATTCGCCGGTCTGAAGCTGATCGCGAAGGAGTCTTCCCGCACCGCAAAGCGTGAGGACAACGTGTACCGCTATGCACTCGATTCCCTCACCGTCACCCTGATTTTCACCCACTACCCGGCGTACGGCGTCTCCGAATCCACCGTATGGATCGAAAACACCGGCAGCGAAACCAGCGGGGTTCTTGAAAATCTCCGTCAGGTATGGGAATTCAAGGGCGAAAATCCCGTACTCAAGGGCATTCTCGGCGACCACGGCAACCAGTACCGCCCGTACGAGACCGATCTGACCGCGGAGAGCGCGCATTTTGTCTCCGACAGCGGACGTCCGACGCACGGCAATTTCCCGTATTACAATCTCGAATACGGCGACGGCGGCGTGATGCTGGCAATCGGCTGGGCGGGTACGCTCACTGCGGACTTCACCTACGCGGACGGCGTGACCACCTACACCGCGAACTCCGTCAACAACATGAAAACCTGCCTCAAGCCGGGTGAGAAGATCCGCACAGCACTCTTCGTCATCGCACCGTATCAGAGCCGCAAGCCCGGTTACGCGACGAATTTCTGGCGCAGCTGGTTCGTGGACTGCAACCTGCCGCCGCTGGATTCCTGCGGTACTCCGGTGCATCCGATGGCGTTCTGCTGTCTCTCCAACGACACCGGTCTGCCCAACTCCGACGGCAGTATCTCCGAGCGGTACTTCACATGGAAGCCCACGCTTGAGAAAATGGCGGAAGTCGGCGTGCATGTGGATGTTCGCTGGTTTGACGCTGGCTGGTACATCGCACCCGACCTGACCTCGCCCGAATCCAACTGGTGGGGCACCGTCGGCACATGGGAGCTTGACCAGTACAAGTGGCCCGGCAAGACCTTCCTCGAATCCACCGATTACGCGAGAGAGCACGGCATGCGCACCCTGATGTGGTTCGAACCGGAGCGCGTCACGGATGTGGACAATCTCGCGAAAAACTTCGGATACAATCCCGAATGGGCAATCCGCCGCGAAGGTGTCGGTTCGATTTCCAACAACATCGGCATTCCCGAATGCTACGACTGGACCGTCGGCAGAATCTGCAAGGTTCTCCGCGAAAACAAGGTCGAAATCTACCGCGAGGACAACAACAGTGACCCCGGCGCGCTCTGGCGGTATCTCGATTCCCTTGAAGGCGAAAACCGCACGGGCATCACCGAGTGCAAGTTCGTGGACGGACACTACCGCATGTGGGACGACATCATCGACTGCACGCTTTCCTTCGGCGGATGCGGCTTCTGCGACTCCTGTGCGTCCGGCGGCGGCAGAAACGACCTCGAAACCCTCCGGCGCGGCATCCCGCTGCTGAGAAGTGACGCGGACAGAACCACCACCGCACTGCGTCTGTCGATGTCGTGGGGCTTCAACCAGTGGATCCCGTACTGCGGCGCGAACACCAAGGAAAAGATCGGCGAGCTCGACCCGACCGGCAGAAGCGACGTCTACACATGGCGTGCGTCCTATCTTCCCGCCCTCAATGTGGACTCCCAGTTCACGCAGGATCCCGATCAGGACTTCTCCATTCTCCGCTTCGGTCTGGACGAATGGCGCAAGGTCAATCCGTACCTTCTCAAGGACTTCTATCCGCTCACCGGCTGGCATCACCGCGACGACAAGGCAGGCTTCACGGCATTCGGCTACCACGATCCTGACACGGACAAGGGCGTTCTCCTCCTCTTCCGCATGGAGGACTGCGAAGCTGACACGCTGGAGCTCACGATTCCGTGGATGGACGGCGCATCCTTCCGCTTCACCGACGAGGACACCGGCGACACATGGACCGCGGACTCCGCTGACATGGCGTTCAAGCTCGCGGACAAGCGCACCTCCAGACTTGTCTGGGTTGAGAAAATCTGATTCACCGAAAGAACAATACAATTCCGTCTTCCTTTTCCAGGGAGGACGGAATTTTTTCGTATTTCGATTTAACAAATGTTAAATTGCATCTTGACAGCACACGATTCCCGTGCTATAATCTATTTAACAAATGTTAAATTCAACACAGGAGGGTATCCCATGGCACCGAAACCCACCGTACAGCTGCCCGACGCGGAGCTGGATATTATGCAGATTCTCTGGCAGCACAGTGCACCGACAGCGGCGGCTGAAATTTACCGTGATCTGCAAAGCATCCGTCCGTGCACCAAGCCCGCCGTGTACATCCTGATCGACCGGCTCGCCGCGAAGAATTTCGTCTCCGTGGAGTCATGTGACGGCGTCAAAACCGTGACCGCGCTCGTCTCCGAGAAGGATTACGGCACATTCGCATCGAAAAATTTTGTCTCGAAAATCTGCCGCGGAAGCTGGAAACGCCTCATCGCCAATCTCGTGGACGCCGGTCAGCTCAGCGGAGACGACCTTGACGAAATCGCCGCGATTCTCAACCGGAAGGAGGACTGACCGTGACCGATTTTCTTCTCACGCTTGGCTCGCTGTCCCTCGTTCTCTCGGCGGTGATCCTGCTTCTGTGGCTCGCGGAGCTGTGCATCGGCAGAAAAATCGCCGCAAAAACGCGGTACATCCTCTGGATCATCGTCGTTCTGCGGCTGTGCATGCCCGTCTCACCCAACTTTCTGCCGCCGGTAATCGAGCTTCCCGTCTCCCGGCCTGACGAGTCCCTTGAACTGCCCGCCGTTTCACCCGACGCCGACGCATACACGGATGAGCTCCCGGTTCCCTATCAGTTTGCCGACGACATCGAAGCCGTGACCATTCCCGCACCCGCCGATCCTGCCGCAATCCGGGTGATTGATCCCGCAGAAATCCTGTTTGCCGTATGGCTTGCAGGTGCGGTGCTCCATTTCGCCGTGACCGTCATCGGATACGCCGTTTCCATGGCAGCCTTCCGGAAGCATCTCACGCCCGCGGACAAACGCCTCACCGAAATCCGCGATTCCCTCACCGGACGCATGAAACTCCGCCGTGCACCGGAACTGTACGTCAGCGATGCCGTGCAGAGTCCCATGCTGTGCGGGTATTTCCGTCCCGCGATTGTTCTGCCTGACACGGAGCTTGATGAAAACGCAGCCGCCGGGATCCTCGCGCACGAGCTGACGCATCACAGACGCAGGGATTTGTGGGTGAAGCTCCTCTGCATCGCCGCCGTTTCCCTGCACTGGTTCAATCCCGCCGCGTGGCTCGCACAGCACTGCTGTATCCGTGCCATGGAGCTCTCGTGCGATGAAGCAGTGCTCGCCGGACATGACGCCGCGGTCCGTTCCGCTTACGGAAACGTCATGCTCGAAATCCTGCGGCAATGCGTCCATCCCGGCAGCCGGAAATACATGCCCATGACGACGCATTTCCGTCCGGGTAAACGCCGCGTGAAGGAACGGTTCGAGGAAATCATGAACACACAGCCGAGAAAATCCGGCAGAGCACTCATCGCGCTGACACTGGTGCTGTGTCTCGTCTCCGGAACCGTTGTCGCGTGCGTCGAGGAAGAAGCAAAGCCGGCAAACGTGCGGTACTCCAACCTCGCGGATGTGAATTTCGAATTCGACGGCTACGGGAGGCTCGCATCGGCATCCTATACCGACGTGACCGGAGAAGAAAACATCTCCGACTACACCGGCACGCGCATTCCCGTCTTCGTCAACGGTTCCCTCGTCACGGGCGGAGACATTGCCGGGGAATATTTCGGCGTCGAGGGCTTCTGGGTCGATTTCTACCCCATCTTCCGTGCGTTCTATGACAACACCAGCCACACCGTCGAGCGCAGCCGGGAGCATGCTTATTTTCAGGTGGATGAAGCGGACGAGATCCGGTCGGTTGAATTTGTGCATGAAACCGGCGAAATCTACGTCAATGACACGCTGATGAAGGACATGACCTTCCACACGGAAACGCCCGAGCCGAACTCCTTCCCGCAGCATGTGTATGTCTCACCGGTCACGTGTGCGCTTCTGCTGCGTGTCAACAGCGCGGTTTACGACGGAAGTAATATCGTCAGTCTCAGCCAAAGTCCAAGCTTAGCAGAGGACGGCTGGACTGTATCATTCGATGAAGAAACCTACCCGCACGGGTATCAATGGTATCTCGCGGACGAGGCGCAGATCATTTTCTGGAACTATCCCACCGACGCCGTACAGCTCACCGAAGCCGAGGCTCTCTTGAAACTGCAGTCCGCGCTCATCGAAGCGTACGAAAACACCTACGGCAGATTCGAGCCGCTGACGGAGAAGCCGGAATCCTCACCGTACCCCGGGGACGAAATCATGCTCCGCTGGCAGATTCCGAATCTGACAATCACGTCCGAGAAC
>JAFUQY010000437.1 GCA_017472105.1 Clostridia bacterium
AGGGTCCACCTGTTCCCATTCCGAACACAGAAGTTAAGCTCTGTCGTGCCGACAATACTTGAGTGGCGACGCTCCGGGAAGATAGGTATGCGCCAACACAAGCATCTCAGTTAATGAGGTGCTTTTTTGTTCTTTTGCAATTCTTTCATGTAAAAACCTCATGTGATTTCGCTCGGATTGAGCACACATGAGGTTTTCTTCATATTCAATTACAGATGCACAATCACAGGCTCGTGACCGAGGGCAGGGATGATCTTTTCAGTCATGTCCGATGTGCGGATCCGGAGACTGGACGTGTTGATGCACGGATGACAGCCAATGGATTCACCGGTCAGAATGTCCGCGTCGATGAGGAGATTTACCCGTTTGCCGCTGTCGTTCATGAGACCGAGTACGCTCAGAGAACCGGGCGTGATATCGAGAAATTCCTCCATAAATTCCGGTGTGCCGAAGGAAAGACGGGACGAACCGATCTGAGCGGAAAGATCCTTGGTTTTGAAAACCTTGTCGCCGGGCATCATAAGGAGATAAAACACTGTCTGCTGACGGTTGCAGAGAAACAGATTCTTGCAGATCGCCGAGCCGAGCGTTTTATCAATTTCCTCGCAAACCTCCATCGTCATCGCGGGATCGTGGTCCGCACGGAGATATTCCACTCCGAGTGCATCCAGAAAATCATATACCCGCTTTTCTTTCGGCAGCCGGTTGTCAGCATCCGCGGGTCTGCCATGTTCGAGAACCATAACGCCTCCTGAGTTTACAGCAATTTTGTTGATGCCCATAGCATACCACAACTCTTCGCCAAAATCAAGAGGAAAAACACATCCGGAATGTAAAGATGTAAACTGTTTATGAATAATAACGGATATTACAGTGTTATACTTGACGCAGGCAACTGTTTCTGATATAATATAAGAAATACCCAAACGGAGGAATTTTTCCGCAATGGACAGCGACGAGGACGATAATCCTACCTACGCTTATGAATATTTCCGGCATATGACCGCTCTGAACTGACAGGGGGAAGTATGCCTTTTTGCGTTGCGCTGTCACGTATAACAGGAGTTACTGAACAAATGAACGACAACATCGTTTCTCTCATTATTATGGCGATCTGCATCATCGGCTCGGCGTACTTTTCGGCTACCGAGACCGCTTTTCTTTCCATGAACAAAACGCGGATGCGGACGTTTGCCGAAAAAGGAGACAAAAGAGCCGCACTTGCGATGGAGCTGTCCGAAAAATACGACAAGCTGATCTCCACCATCCTCATCGGAAACAACATTGTGAATATTACCCTGTCCTCCCTCTGCACCGTGATGTTTGTCAAGATCCTCGGTGACATGGGTGCGACGGTTTCCACGGCAGTCAGTACCGTTGTCGTGCTGATCTTCGGGGAAATCACCCCGAAAAGCATCGCAAAGGACTTCCCGGAAACCTTCGCAAAATTTTCCGCGCCCTTCATGCGGGTTCTGCTTATCATTCTGACACCCCTGAATTTCCTGTTTTCTGCCTGGAAGAAGCTCGTTTCCAAACTGTTTTCCTCCAAGGATGACGACAAAATGTCCCAGGAAGAGCTGCTCATGTTCGTGGAAGAGGTTCAGCAGGACGGCAGTATCGACACGGATGAGGGCGACCTGATAAAGAATGCCATCGAGTTTACCGAACGCACCGCGGAAGATATCCTGACCCACCGTGTGGATCTCGAAGCAGTTCCGTCCGATGCTACCAAGGAAGACGTTGCAGAGAAGTTCACGGAAACCCGCTTCTCCAGGCTTCTCGTGTTTGAAGAAACCATCGACAAAATTATCGGCGTCATCAATCAGAAGGACTTCTACGTCGGCACCGGTATCACCGTCAAGTCCCTCGCGGAAATCACAACCCAGCCGATTTTCATCCACCGTTCCGAGGAAATCAACGCCCTGCTCAAGCTGCTGCAAAAGGAAAAATCCCACATCGCAGTGGTGCTTGACGACTACGGCGGAACCCTCGGCATCGTTACGATGGAGGACATTCTCGAAGAGCTCGTCGGCGATATCTGGGACGAACACGACGAAGTTGTCGAAGATTTCCGCGAAGTTGACGACGACACCTGCATCGTGGACTGCTCCATCAATTTCACCGACTTCTGCGATCGCTTTGATATCGAATCCGACACCAACAGCGTTTCCCTCGGCGGCTGGATCAACGAGCAGATGGGCAAGATTCCCGAGGAAGGCGACGAATTCGAATACGAAAACCTGTACATCACCATCACCGAAACCGACGGCAAACGCGTGTCGAAGGTCAAGGTTGTCCAGCTTCCCGAAAAAGACGAAGAAGAAGCGGAAGAGGACGACGAATAATGCATACAGAACAGGCTTTGCGCAGTGCATGGCCTGTTTTTGCGTACTCTGTCTATTGACAAAGCCGGACGATGGGCATATAATTACACCAGAATCAGATCGGATTTCACGGAAGGGATGAGAAAATTGACAAAATTACAGAATCATTCAGAGTATCGGCTGACCCGGCATGACGTGCGCTTCTTCCTGTCCATCATGCTGCCGGCGCTGGTTGAACTGCTCCTGTCGCAGGTGTTCCACATGGTCGACACCATCATGCTCGGTCGGATGCCTGACTCCGCAGCAGTGCTGACAGCGGTCGGGATCACGACATCCCCGATCAACCTTGTCGTATGCGTCGTGACGGCGTTCTGCATCGGAACTACCGCAACCGTCGCTGTTTTCACGGGAGCCGGTAAGACGGAACGCGCCGCATGTGCCGCAAGACAGTCCCTGCTTCTCCTGAGCGCCGCCGGCATTGTTCTGACCGTGGTCTGCATGGCATTTGCCGAGCCGATCATACGCTTCGCGGGTGCAAAGGGTGAAACGCTCGCATACGCGGTCGAGTATTATCGACTCATCGCGGCGGGATTTTTCTTCCAGTCCGTGACCATCTCCATCACCGCATCCCTCCGCGGCGTGGGCATTACCAAAGTCCCGATGCTCTACAACCTCGCGGCGGCAGCTGTGAATGTCGGCTTCAACTATGTCCTGATCTACGGCAAGCTCGGATTTCCCGCAATGGGCGTGGCAGGTGCGGCACTGGCAACAACGCTTTCGAAAATCATCGCGTTCATCGCCGCAGTCGTGATCCTCTTTTTCGGAAAGCTCACGATCGGGGTGAAAAAAGGCGACAGCTTCCGGCCGGATATCCCGATTCTCAAACGGATTCTGAAAATCGGCATCACGTCGGGATTTGAGCAGGTGATTCTGCAATCCGGCGCGGTTCTGAGCACGAAAATCCTCTCCGTCATCCCCACCACGGACTTCGCGGCGTATCAGATTGCATCGAGCGTCGAAGGAATCGCGTGGCAGCCGGGATCCGCATGCTGTACGGCATCGACGACCTGTATGGGACAGGCAATCGGCGAAGGGAAGATCGAAAAAGCCCGCGCCATGACGAGGATGATCTACGCGACGGCTCTCGTGATGAGCGGACTGGTGATGCTTCTGTTCATTTTCGGCGGACATCCGATCGCGTCCGTTTATACAACCGATACAGCAGTCGCAGATGTGGCGTCCACAATTCTCATCTACTGCGCAATTGCACTCCCGGGAGTCAGTACGCATCAGACCATCGCCGGTGCACTCCGCGGAGCAGGGGATACAAAAACGCCCATGATCGCGTCCCTGTGCAGTCTGTGGATTTTCCGCGTCGCCCTGAGCTGGCTTCTCATCACCGTCCTCGGCTACGGCGTCATTGCCATGCGGATCTGTGTTACCCTCGACCAGCTCGTGCGCGCCGCGATCAATCTCATCCGCTACTGTCAGGGGAAATGGGCAGTCCGGCCCGCAATCTCGGCGGAAGAATGATTATCGAAAATTTACGGAAAACTATTGCATTTTCTGTGCAGAATGTATATAATGAACATAACGAAAAAATATTTTGTGCAAGAAAGGTGAAATCATCATGTTACTTTCCACTCAGACAGACCGGGTTTTTGCGACCCTCGGCGTTGACGAAGGACTGAAGCTCTTCCAGCGTGCCGGCTACGAAGCACTGGACTACTCCATGTTCGGCATGACGAATGACGCAAACTTCCTCAACAACTGCGATTTCGAAGCATATGCGAGAGAACTTCGCGAAAAGGCAGAGGCACTGGGGCTGAAATGGAATCAGGCGCACGCTCCGTTCCCGTGCTGGAGAAACGGCGACGACGCGTACAACGCAAAGATCATGCCCAGAGTTGAAAACGCCGTGAAGATCGCCGGTATCCTCGGATGCGACGCGGTTGTTGTTCATCCCATCGCATACACGGTGCAGGGAGATCCGCAGAAGGAATTCAACTTTGCCATGTACCGCCGTCTGGAACCCATCGCGCTCAGATACGGCACGAAAATCGCGCTGGAAAACATGTGGGGACATGACAAGCGCCGCGGATACATCGTTCCCAATGTCTGCTCCCTCGGAAAGGATCTGGCGGAATACTACGACGACCTCGGCAATCCCGACGCGTTCACGGTATGTCTCGACCTCGGACACTGCGGTCTGGTCGGCGAAGAACCCGATGAAGCGATCCGTGTGCTCGGCAAAGACCGTCTCCGCGCTCTGCACATCCACGACAACAACTACAAGCAGGACACCCACACCATCCCGTACGACTGCGGATGCAGCATGAACTGGAACAACATCACGCAGGCGCTTGGCGAGATCGACTATCAGGGCGACTTCACCTACGAAG
>JAFUQY010000438.1 GCA_017472105.1 Clostridia bacterium
CGCGTTCGGGAATCAGGTCGCAGAAGCCTGCCAGTTCAACGATGTCCTTGAAGCCGAGGAAGTGACCGAGATGATAGGAGCCGATGCCGCCGCAGCCGATGATAGCGAGTTTTTTCATGATGTTTTTCTCCTTGATGATGTGATTGTGATATTGATTATTCTTCCGTTTCGTAGAAGAATTCCATTGTATTGCTGATTGCCTTCTTGAGTGCCTTTTCGTTCTTCTTGACAGCGGACATGTAGTTTTCACCGCCCGCATCAACTGCGGAGGTGAAGGTGCCGGAAACGCCGCCCCAGCCGAAGATATCGCCGATGTCGTAAATGCGGTACTGGATGATGATTTCGAGCATTTCAAGGCTTTCCGCGTCGCGCATGGACTTGCCGGTGATGGTGGTGTCGAAGTATGCCGGACGGAGCTTCTTCAGGCTCTCGATGGCAAGAGCTTCGGTGACGTCAGCGACCATTTTCTGATCCTGCACGGAGGTGGGAACGGTGTAGCAGAGCGCGGAGCTGAGCACCTGACAGGTGTAATATTCCTGGGAGGTTTCGTACTTGGGGAAGGGAATCAGACCGAAGTCGTGTTCCATTTCACGGAGTTCCGCGAACTTGCCGATAACCTCGCCGTAGAAAAGGCTGTGGCCGTTGTAGAATGTGTTGGTCGCCCATTCGTTGTCGTTGGTGCCGGCGCCGGGAAAACGGTCGGGAATAACGGTTGCCTGTTCGTCGTTGATGATGGAGCCGATCTTGACGGCAATATCTACCATCTTTTCGTTGGTCATGTTGGAAACATAGCTGCCTTCGCCGTCCGGAACAACGAGGGACTCACCGGAACCCGCAAGCATACCCATGTAAGATGATGTATGGGTGGAGAAGCCGAAGTAGTCGTCCGGAGCGGTAAGCTGTCCGTCGCCGTTTGCATCCCCCGCAACCTGACCCATCAGCTCATGCATTTTGTCCATGGTCCATTCGTTTTCACGAACGAGCGTGTAGGGGGTAGTGAGGTTGTACTGGGTGACGAGCATCTTGTTGAAGTACAGCACCCATGTTGCTTCGTTGTACTGGATATTGATTTCGTTTTCCGCGAAGTAGGTTTTGCCGTTGAAAGTCAGGGTGTCGATGGATGCCTGATCCCACCAGGGCATATCGAGGCGGAGTCCTTCCATTGCGGCAAGATTGAGCAGATTGTCATTGAGTGCGAGGGAAGCCGCCGTGGAAATGCCGGGATATGCAATAGAGTAGGTCGAGTCGCCGGCTGCAACCGCGGTCTTGATATCGCCGCCGACGTCGCCGGATTCGTATGCGCTGATCTTTACATCCATGGTGTCTTCGATGTAGGTATTGCGTTCATAGATGCTGTCGTTGAAGGTTTCGCCGCTCATTTCGTCGGCATCCACCTGCTCCAGACACCATGTCTGGTCGGTGGAATTCATGATGGTGAATTCCGCACCGTTGTAGGTGGCGGTGGGCATGTATTCTGCGTAATCCTCTTCTGTTTCCGCAGAAGCTTCGGTTTCGCTGCCGGCCTGAGCCGCATCACTGCCGGAAGGCGCGGTATCATCCGTGCTGTCGCCGGTATCGGAGCATGCGGTAAGGGAGCAGAGAATCGCTGCGGTCAGCAAAAGGGAAAGAAGTCTGTTTTTCATAGGTGTATTCCTCATTTTACTAAGATAAATTTGTTCAAAAACAATGACTTGCGGAAAAGGAATCTGCTGTCTGCCGGGATCAGTAAGTGATGATTTCGCCGATTTCGGATGCGACCTTCTTATAATAATCCTCAAAGCTCATGCCGGCGTCGCTCTTGAAGACTTCCCCTGTCAGATAGCCGTCAAATCCAGCCTTGCGGAGCGCGGGAATGATTGCACGCCAGTTGCCGCTGCCGTGGGTGATGTCCTGCCAGGTACCGCCGGAGTTGAGACCGCCGTTTCTCTTGTAGTCCTTGACGTGAACGTAGCCGATCCACTTGCCGAGAACTTCAACCCAGTATTCGGAAATGGAAAACGCGAGCATGTTGCCGGCATCGAAGTATGCGCCGATCTTGTCAGAGCCGATTTCCTCAAACATGGTCAGCATGTCGAACGGGGAGAGGAAGAAGCCGTTCCATACATTTTCCAGACCGACGAAAATGCCCAGCTCTTCAATCTCGGGCTTCATCCACTTGAAGAATTCGATGGTGTTCTTCCGTGCTTCGAGCAGGGTAATCTCGCCGCCCATGCCGCCGGGAGCTGTGAGAATACCGCCCGCACCGAGAGCCTTTGCCGCTTCGATCTGCTTGAGCAGGAGGGCACGGTACGCATCGCGCTTTTCCGGAATTCCGCTCATGCCTGCGGAGAGGGAAGTGGAGATGCTGACAACGGGCAGATTGTACTTTTCGCTCAGCGCACGGATTGCCGCGTAGTCTTCGGCTGTGCTTTCCATGGACAGACCGTGTGCGGCGCCGGGAGCGTCTATGTTCAATTCGATCCCGTCAAATCCGGCTTCGGATACGGCGCGGAACATTTCCTCAAAGCTCAGGGAACCGTCCACGGTCCATGCATTCAGTGACTTTTTCATGTTTACCTCCGATTATTCTGTGATTTTTATGACAATTTTACAGATTTCTCTTGATTTTTGCTGATTACAGTATATACTATAAATACGATCAAGTCAATGCGCGAATCAAGCGTTTTTATGGACAAAACAACTGTCACAACTGACGAGTATTTGGAAAGGAATGTTGAATGGAAAACCAATCCTATTATCTGCACCGCATGCAGAGCACGGACGATATCTGCTCGACGGAGGTGCCGCTGCAAGTCAACTGTGCCGGGTATGTGAATATGTCCCGTGCCTTTGTGACGAACGGACGGCGGCATGACTGGTACCTCCAGCTCATCGACGATGGCTCGCTTACAACCGCAGGGACTGTGATGACACCGGGGCAGTTCATTGTGCGGCCGCCGGAGAAACCGTTCCGGTATGAGCTGAAAAACGACGGGAGCATCGGGTACTACTGGGTGCATTTCACCGGAAGCTGGGCTGAGGGACTGCTGAGCTCCGCCGGGATCGGGTCGGACAGAATCTACACCATATCCGACGACAGAATGCAGTCGCTGCGGCGGGATTTCGGCATGCTTTTCCGCGAATTCATGCTGCGGCGGCAGGGATACCGGGAGATGAGCGCATCGTTTCTGACCTCACTGGTTGTGCGGCTGGGACGTGCGGTGGCGGCGGATTCCACGGAAAGCGAGAGCAACGGACTGAGAAAGCGTCTGGAGCACTCGGCGGCATACATCCACAGTCATTATACGGAGAACCTCACGGTTACGGAACTGGCGGCAATGGAGCATCTTTCGGAGAGCCGGTTCCGCGACATTTTCCGGGAGGCATTTGGAGCACCGCCGGGGGATTACATCATCAATCTGCGGCTGTCCCATGCGTGCGAGCTTCTTCTGACGACGGACCTCAACATATCGGAAACGGCGGAGATCTGCGGCTACTCGGATGTGCTGTATTTCTGCCGCCTGTTCCGGAGAAAAATGGGCGTGACCCCTGCGGCATACCGGAAAAACGCCGTACAGAACCAGACAGGAGAAAATGCGATATGAAATTTTTACATACATCGGATCTGCACATCGGACTGCGCCTGTGCGAGGTTTCGCTGAACGCGGAGATTGCATCCGTACTGCACGAAATCGCGGAAATCGCACAGCGGGAAGCCTGTGACGCCGTCGTGATTGCCGGGGACATCTACGACCGTGCGAATCCGTCAGCGGAGGCATCGGCTGTGTTCGACGATTTTGTGACGGAGCTTGCGGGCATGCACATCGCTGTCCTTGCAGTCTCGGGCAACCACGACAGTCCCGAGCGGGTGGCGTACCTGTCGAGACTCACGGAAGAGCGCGGCGTGTATTTCTCTCCCGTGTTTGACGGATGTATGCGGGAAGTAACATTCGCGGACGGTTTCGGTGAGGTGGTGTTCCATCTTCTGCCGTTTGTGCGTCCGGTGAACGTGCAGGCGTTGTGTGAATCCGACTGCGTGACCTACCACGATGCCATGGCAGCCGTGACAGAAAAGCTGAATCTTGACGACGGCAGACGCCACGTAATGGTGACGCATCAGTTTGTCATCCCGGGCGGAGGAAACGAGAAAATCCCGGAGGATGCGGAAGAACACGCCGTCGCCGGAGGAATCGGTGCGGTCGGAGCGGATGTGTTCGCGAACTTCGACTACACTGCACTCGGACACCTGCACCGCCCGCATTTTGTCGGCTCGGAACGCGTGAATTTTTCGGGATCTCCTGTGAAATGCTCGTTCAATGAGGTGAATGACGAAAAATCCGTGACGGTCGTGACGCTGACGGATACGCTGTCGTGCGAGCGGATTCCACTGCATCCCATGCGGGATCTGCGGGAGATGCGCGGAACGTACGACGAAGTCACCTCCCTCGGATACCGTGCGGCGGGCAATCCGGACGACTATCTCCGCATTGTTCTCACGGACGAGGAGGATATCCCCGATGCCGTCGCGAAGCTGAGAACGATCTACCCGAACCTGATGCGGCTGAACTACGACAACAAACGAACAAAAGTGACATTGAACGGAGAAGTTTTTGCGGATGAAGACGACTCGGTCACGCCGCTCTCCGTTTTTGCAGAGCTTTACGAAATGCAGAACAACGCACCGCCGACGGAGGATGTGCTGGCAATGGCGGAAGAACTGTTTGAAGAATCGGAAAAGGAGGGCGCGCTGTGAGACCGATTACACTGACGATGCAGGCGTTTGGGCCGTATGCCGGAAAAACCGAGCTTGACCTGACCGGGATCACCGACGGCGGACTGTACCTCATCTGCGGAGACACCGGAGCGGGGAAGACGATGCTCTTTGACGCGATCACCTTTGCGCTCTACGGCGAGCCGAGCGGTGAAAACCGGGAATCCGCGATGCTCCGCTCAAAGTGTGCTCAAACCGGCGTGATGACCTCGGTTCAGCTCATGTTCGAGCACCGCGGCGGGATGTGCGAAATCTACCGCGAATGGGGACGCGAACGAATCAAAAAAGGCGTGCAGGTCCTTGAAAAATC
>JAFUQY010000439.1 GCA_017472105.1 Clostridia bacterium
CATGTAGTCAAGATTCACGGCACAGCGGGTTTCGTCTTCGGCTTCGATGTAGACATTTCTCGAATACGCGATATAGGTCGTTCCCAGCACGGTCTCCCGCGGAGATACGCACCAGATTACGCCGTCGGTAATTGCGGATTTCGGGATCACGCAGTCGTAAATTTCGGTGTATCCTGTCAGTTTCCCCTTGGATGCCGCGATCGCGCATACCTTCGGGAGGGTGTAGTACCGGATGGTCGGGCAGGCGAAGGTGATGATTAAAACAATCGCGAGGAACCACACGAGAAGTTTTTTACTCTTTGACATGATCCACCTCCGCTTTGAGTACAGGCTTTTCCATGAACTGATCCATCAGCACGTCCTCGAATGCGAAGAGGAGGAGCACCGACGGAAGGATATACAGCATACCGCCCGCGTAATTCGATGCGTCACCGCTGAAAATGCTGCTCAGCGTGGACGAGAGCGGATGCAGGAGCTTGTTTTCCATCATCGCCTGGGGCTGCTCGACCATGTTCCACGCTTCGGTGAACGTGATGACGAGCGTGAGTGCCAGCGCGGGTCCGATCTGCGGGATCACGATATGGCGGATGAAGGTGAAGAGGCTCTTTGTCTCAAGCAGCGCCGCGTCCATGGTTTCCTGCGGGATGTTCGCGATGAAGATGGTCATAATCACCGTCCCGAGCGGGTTGAAAATCGCCGGGAGAATCAGCGCGGCTTGGGTGTCGAGAAGATTCATCGTGCGGAGCATCATGTAGTTCGGCAGAAGCGTCGCCGAGTACGGCAGGAACAGCACGATGACGTATGCGGTGAGAAGTGCAACTCTGCCCTTGAACGAGAATTTGCCGAACAGGAACCCGACGATGACGGAGACTGCGAGATGCCCCGCCGTTGCCGTGATTGCTACGAATAACGACCGCGTGTAGAGGTAGAAGTACCCCTCACTGCCCACGACGAGCTTCCAGTACTGCTTCAGCGAGAACGCGGTCGGGAATAGAATCTGCGACTCGGGCAGTGCGTCCGGCGGGAGAATCGAGTTGATGAGGAGGAAGTACACCGGCGCGAGAACCGCGATGCAGAGGAGAACGAGGATGCTTATAATAATGAAGGATTTCGCCTTAGCCATTCTTCCGTCCTCCTTTTCTGATGAAGCTGTAATACCCGATTACCGCAAGCACCGCCAGCAGGAGAATGATCGCCAGCGTGAAGATGAGCGTGCCGGCTGAGAGCTCCGCGTAGTCGAGTTTGTTGAATTTATTGAAGATGTAGTGCGGGATCATGTAGAGATCGTCCGGCGGGTATGCCTGATAGATCAGGTAAATCTCGCGGAAAATCTTGAAGCTCTGGATCAGCCCGACCAGTGCGGAGAAGAACAGCACGGGCGACAGAAGCGGCAGGATGATGTGGATATGTACGTTCAGCGTTGTTGCCCCGTCGATGCGCGCCGCGTCCATGACATCCTTCGGGATTTTCGTCAGCCCTGCGGTGATGATGAGGCAGGTCAGACCGATGTTTTTCCACAGGAAGAGCAGAATCATCGGCCATGCACTCTCCGACGGGAATAAGTCCGCCCACAGATTCGCGATCGACGCAGATGGGATGAGCACCGGGATGAAGAGCAGAACTTTGAAAATCCGGTGCTGACGGTAGAGCATCGACGAGATAAAGTACGCGAGCACGATCATCAGAGGAATCGAGATGACCGTGAACACACCCGTGTTGATGAGCGCCATGCGGTAGTATTCGTTCGACAGCACGGACGTGAAGTTTTCAAATCCCGCGAAGGAGACGGGTTTCGTCTGGGTTGCGAAGGAGTAGTAGAACACCGACCCGTACGGGATGATGTAGAAGATTGCGAATGCGAGGATGAACGGAAATGCGAGGAGGAGGGATTTGGTGCGCAGCTGTTTCATGGGACCTCCTTTTTGGGGGATGGGATATTACTTTGGAGAATTCTCCGGCAGGGAATCACTCAAATTTCACCATACGCAGGTACCGCATCAGCTCTGCTGCCGCTTCTGCCACGGTGATTTCGCCGTTCTTGATCTGCTTGAAGTGCATGTCCACGTACGCGAACACGTCTGGAGCCTCGTAGCTGCGGATGCCTTCGGTCAGCTGCTGACGGAATAGCTCGCGGATTGCCATGTCTTCGGGGGTGGATTCGGGGAGTTCGTCGTTCATATAGTAGACGCCGGTTCCCATGTATGTCTTGATCCGGTTCTGACCGAGGAAGCACAGCAGGAACGCGCCCGCAAGCTCCTTGTTCTTGGAATTGGGATTGATCGCCCAGAATTCGCCGCTGATGGGCGTTTTGTAGTTTTCATTGATCTTCGGCAGGCTGCCCGATTGAATGTCACCATGGAAGGTTACGTCCAGACCGTTGTTGATGCCGAAAGAAATCAGCAGTTTCTGTGTGGTATAGCCTCGGCTGGTCAGAATATTTTCCTTTGCTGTCAGCAACAGGCAGGATTCGTAAAGATTTGTCAGATCGGCAAGTGCGGTTTCGTCATCGATGTCGGAGAGAATATAGTTTGCGGAGAATTCCTCGAACAGATCCCGGACAATCGTTGCCGCACGCGTTCCGCCCATGAAATAATTGCCGTCGGTGAGGGTCACGGTATTGGCGAGGTTCAGCAGATCATCCACGGTGCGTGGGAATGTGACGGTATCTGCCGCAAGACTGTTGTTGATGACCATGATATTGGCGGACATACCGATCGGAACAAGTGCAAGCCGTCCGTCGATGGTGCAGATATCTTTCAGTCCCGGCACCATTTCGTCAAAGTAGTCACGGCTCAGGCGGGAATAGCGGGTCAGATCTTCGTAATACTGCGAGTCAAACAGCTGTGCCATCTCCGTAGAGACGTAGAAGATGTCGAAGTTAGAGTCACCCGCCATCAGTTTTTTCGCCATGGCGTGCGCGTATTCTTCTTTGTTTGAGATGACACCCATCTCCTGATAACTGCCGTATCCGTTGGTTTTCATTAAATCGAAGACATTGGTGTAATTATATGGATTATAATTCTCACTGGAATAATACTGTGCATCGCTGCCTGTACTTGGGTAGTACGCGAGAAACTTCAACGGTGTCAGACCATCTGTATATGGTGCCGGCTTTTCAGGAAGATCGTAGAGGAAATAACCTGCTGAGCCAACCATGCAGGTGAGTGTGGAACCCATGATTTCGACCGGTTCTACTACACCTCCGCCGGAATGAATTACGTGAACTCGTTCCTGAGTTTCGGGATCGAATGAGAACACATCAAAATCCGTGGCATAATATACCAGACTGCGCTCGTCGTTTATTACAAGATTTCTGATAGGCGTGGGATGATACTGGATTACATTCATTTCCGCCAGTTCTTCCGATTCGCCGGTAGTCAGATC
>JAFUQY010000440.1 GCA_017472105.1 Clostridia bacterium
GAGTGCAAAACCGCCGTCGAGCTTGCCATAAAGTCCGCTGCCGTCCGATTTTTTGACCGCCGCCGCGTAGTAGGTGTATTTCGTGCCCTCGACACGGCTGTTTTTCAGCGCTTCTTCATCCGAGTGCCATGCCGTGAAGGGAGTGAAGTAGATGCCCGCCTTCTGTCCGTTTTCGTCACAGTGCGCAACGAACGCGGCGAGAGCTTCGTCCAGCGTCAGACCGCAGTCGGGATCGTTGTGCGTGATGAAGTCCCAGAAGGAGTCGATGTTCACATACACCGGTGCGCCGTCCTGCTGCCATGCGTCCTGGAGATTCTCCTTGATGTAGTCAGAGATCGCAGTCATGCCGCTGTAACTGACCTTATCCTGAATCACGCCCCACGAATTGTACCCGAACGGCACGTCGTCCACGGAATCCTTGGCGGGAACCACGTCGGTGTTGGCTTTGCCGTATGCCGTCAGACCGTCGCGCCAGTCCGCGTAATATCCGACGAAGATCAGCGGGGACTTCACGCTCGTTCCGGTGACGGCTCCGTGCGGCTCAACGTCACGTGTACCGCTGTCCGCGATGCCGCCGTAAACGGAGAATCCCATCACACCCGCCTGCTGTGCGTTGATTTCCACACCGGTCTTCCATGTGTCGTGCTCCACGGATCCGGCAACCAGACCGCTGTTCGTCGCGGCGTCGTAGAACACACCGACTTCATAAGAAACCGTCGTGCGTCCGAGCTTGCGGATCCCGAGAATCTGCGGCTCAACCCACATGTCGTTGTCGTACGGGATCTGCACGAACACGCCGTTGTCGACCGGGATTCCGCCCTCATACACGGAAAGCGGCGCGATTCTGTTGGTGGAAACTTCGTCGTCCGATGCAACGGTGACTTCGGTGAGCATGTACGCGTCTTTGAGCGTGAACGTCTGCGTCATTGTGCCGGTGAACACGGGGTGACTCCGGTGAATGAACGTGACCACTTCGCCGTCGTCGGAGACCGCCATCTGATGCTCCGCGAAGTCATGGGACGCAATCACGCCGTCATCGAGGACAAACTCTGCGTGGGCATTGACGACCGCCGCAGTTCCGCTGACGTCAAGGGAGTAAATCCCGTTGTGCAGATCGAGCTTCAGGGTCAGATTGCCCGCCGTGACCGCTTCTTCCGCGCAGTTTTCGTATGTACGGTTCGGGAAGTCCTGCGACTGTGGCGTGAGAATTTCGATTTTGTCAAGATCGGGTCCGTACCACTCCGATCCGATGATGAGTTTGCCGCCCTTTTTCAGCTGTACGTCAATGTCAGCCGTGCCCTTTTTATCAAATCCGCCGGAGTTCGGGCAGGCGAGCTTGTAGGTATCGTCGTCGGTTGTGAGGTTGAAATACCGGTCGTCCGAGCCGGAATAGTAGTGGAACCGGAGCGTGTAGTACCCCGATGCCGGGAGTTCCAGATTCCGGAATGTAATTCTGCCCTCGTTTGTTCCGCCGTTCTTGCCAATGGAGGAAACCTTTGAGCCGGAGACATACGCCGTTCCGCTGAGGTGTCCTTTTTCCGCTTGCAGGGTCAGAAGCGAAGCATCCGCCGCCCCGATTGCTGTGTAATTTGTCATGGTCAGCACCAGCCCCAGAACGGCAAGCACCGCTCCGAGGGCACGTGTGAATCTCGATTTCATGATCCGCACGCTGTCCTTTCTGTGGAATTCAATGTTTCTGTCTATATTATACATGTTTTCCCGCCTCTTGTAAAGACCCGATTTTTGACTGTGCACAATCTGTTAATTGACTTTTTGGCATCCGTGTGGTATGATAATAGTGCGGGATTTTCCCGATTTCACTCAACGGAGATATTATGCAATACCTGATTACCTTTCTCGAAGGTCTGATTTCGTTTATTTCGCCGTGCATGCTCCCGATGCTGCCGGTTTACATTTCCTATTTCGCCGGAAGTACGTCCGGTAAGCGGCACACCGTCTCCCGCGCGGCGGCGTTTGTGCTCGGATTCACCATCGTTTTCACATCCCTCGGGCTCTTTGCGGGCGTCATCGGCGGATTCCTCAGACAGTACCAGACCGCAGTCAACGTCGTCACCGGGCTCATCGTGATCCTCTTCGGGCTGTCCTATCTCGAAGTCATCCGGATCCCGTTCTTCAAAGGCATGGGCAGTACGCGCAGTGTGACGTCCGTGTTCTCCGCGCTCCTGTTCGGGATGATCTACTCCGTGAGCCTGACCCCGTGCGTGGGTGCATTCCTCGGCTCCGCGCTGATGATGGCATCCTCCGGCGGACAGGCGGCTCAGGGCGGGCTCCTGCTTCTGACCTACTCCCTCGGTCTCGGCGTTCCGTTCGTGCTCTCTGCCGTCCTCATTGAGCGCCTGACCACAGTTTTCAACGCCATCAAAAAGCATTACCGTATCATCAATCTGGTCTGCGGAATCTTCCTCATCCTCGTCGGCATCGCGATGTGCTTCGGGATGATGAACGCTCTGCTCGCCGTATTCTCGTGAGGTGCCAATGAAACTCAAACAGACCCACAAAACCGTCATCACCGCCGCCGCGCTCCTTGTCGTTCTTGCGGGAGCCGTCATCGGATACAACGCCCTGACGAAAATCTACTCCCCGGAAAATTTCACGCCGGACAAGGGCATGGGACTTTCCGCTGATACCGGCGCATCGGAAACAGGCGAAACCGTCACCGTCGGCCGGGAGCCTGACACCACCGCAGATAACGCCGAAACTGCGGAGGAAATCGACTACACCGCACCCGAATTCACCGTGTATGATGAGGAAGGAAACGCCGTGCAGCTGTCGGATTTCTTCGGCAAGCCGCTCGTCGTGAATTTCTGGGCATCGTGGTGCGGGCCGTGCAAGTCGGAGATGCCGTATTTTGACGCCGCCGCATCTTCCCGGGATGACGTGACCATTCTCATGGTGAATCTCACCGACGGTCAGCGCGACACCGTGGATTCGGTGAAGAAGTTCGCAGAGGACGAGGGCTACTCCTTCCCCCTGTACTTCGACACGGATACCAGCGCCGCGAACGCGTATTACGTCTACTCCATCCCCATGACGGTGTTCATCGCCGCTGACGGGACGCTCGCCGATTACCACACGGGTGCCATGTCCGAAGAGACCCTGAACGCGTACCTCGACCTCCTCGTGGAATACTCCGCGTCCCTTGAAACCGCACAGAACTGAACAACAACCGAAAGGATACTGCTATGAACAAGAAAGTTACATTCAATCCCGATGAAGAAATCGTGAAAATGGTGAAGGAAGGCCTTGAGAAGACCGGCGGATACTGCCCCTGCCGACTCGAGCGCACTCCCGAAAACAAGTGCATCTGCAAGGAATTCCGCGAGCAGATGAAGGATCCCGAGTTCGAAGGCTTCTGCCACTGCATGCTGTATTACAAGGCGAAGGGATGATTTTTGCGCATCAAAGACTGTCTGCACAAAACAGGCGGTCTTTTTTATGCAGAAAGCCGAAACTTTCCGGTTCATTGCGAAAACCTATCGCGTTCACTTGACTGCGTGTGCGCATTGTGATATAATGGATTTACAAAAATCACGCGGAGGTACTTCCATGAAACCGAAACCCGCATCGTCACAGGAGCGCGACATCCTCATAAACGCCGTCATCACGCTCGCACTCGTCACCGCCGTGGGTCTGGCGTCCAACACCATCATCCTTCTTCTCGGATGGATCATCACCCTGCCCGC
Organism: Clostridia bacterium; assembly: GCA_017472105.1. Next base: position 3,705 of record JAFUQY010000440.1, read on the forward strand.
ATTCGCCGCGGGACTTGCCAACCTCAACGATCAGCTTCTCTGGTTCACGGTTGCGGCGGTTTCGCAGGTGTTCTGCTGCATTTTCTGCGCGTATCTCCTCACCTTTGTCGGCAGCGGCGCCGCACAGTTCCGCATCGGGCGCTCACTCAGCCGGAAATTCAGCTCCCCTGTCATGCTTGCCACCGTCGGCATCGGATGCGGCATTCACGCGCTCCTGTGCCTCTTCACCGCCGGGCTGAGCACATCGTACCTCTTTTTCGCCGGACCGGTGCTGTACATCTCCCGGTTCATCGCCCACGCCGAGCGCGAATTTTTCGCCTACGACACCGACAGCTACCGTTTTTCCATCGTCATTGCCGCCATCGTCATTTACATCCTGTTCTGCGCCGCCGCGTGCTGTGTCGGGTACATCATCGGATACCGCCGGAGAATTGCGTCGCAGGAGGAAAAGGAAGCGGAAGAACACCGCGGCACATCGGCTGAGAAAACGTGGTCGGAGAAGGATGCCGGACAGGTTTCGCGCGCGGACGAATTCGGGCATGAGAAGCCGCACATCGCACACAAGCATCTGCCCCGTTCCATGGAATCCGCCTACCGCCGCCTGAACCGGACACGGATTGTGAAAACAGTGTTCCTCATCCTCGGATGGTTCGCCCTCGTCGCTCTGCTTGCGTATCTGTGGCTGTCGTCGCGCGAGAACATGCAGATCACCGTTGACGCCGCGCCGTTTGTTGCTCTTCTCATCGTGCCGTTCTATCCGTTCAAGCTGCATCAGCGCTTCCTCGGCAGGACCTTCTACGGTCAGGTTGTGCGGATGGATGCCCATGAGGAGGCACGTCCCGGCAGAATCCGCGGGGAAACCACCATCAAGCGCACGCAGATACTCAAAATCCGACCCGATCTCGGGATCACGGAGGAATTCCGCTACCCGGCAAACACGCACTTTGACCTCGCGGAAGAGGATCGTGTGCTGAAATTATCCGCGTACCCGCATCCGATTCCGACATGGGCGCAGGATGAACACGGCGTATGGTGTCCGAGGTGCGGTCATATCACGGATGCGCGCGGTGCGAAGCGGTGTTCGTGGTGCAGGGAAACTCTCGCGAAGTGGAAATAATCAAAACAAGCCTGACAGTCGAGCATTATGCCCAATTGTCAGGCTTGTTTTTCAGTTAAAATACCCACCGTAATGCAGGATCAGAAGTGCGCGGTAGGTGACATCGCAGTCTCTTCGCACCGGTGCCTTCCAGTCAACCTCGAGCTGCTGACCGCCGTAGGTGGAAAATCCGTGGAGCTGGTTCTCGTAAATCTTCGCGCGGCAGACACCGTCTTCGTCAACGGATGCGCCAATTTCGTCCACGACTTCGCACAGCGCGGGCACATACGGCGTCACACCGCACCGGCAAAGCCATTCGCACCGGTCAAGCTGGATTTCGCCGGCAGGATTGCGCAGGGAAAAGCCCTCCTTGAAGCCGCCGATGCATCCGAGCACATGTCCGACCCATGAATCCGCGCCGACCTGCTTCTCCGGGCGATCCGTCCGCATCAGGGCATTGACGGAGTCCGCGAGAATCTGCACATTTTCTTCCGATTTCCAAGAATCCGTGTGCGCGAGGATGTCGAGATGGTACCAGCACGGCCAGCGTTCGTCCTTGTTGAAGACGCGCTTTTCCTTCCCGCCGCTCTTCACGATCCGGCTGATGTCAAGGATGGAATCGACCTCAGTGACCCGCCGGAATGAATCGAGCGAGAGCTGAATCTGCGGCGATATGTCGATTTTGTCCGCGTATCCCGCACGCGCGATGCAGGCACAGCGGATGATATTCTGCCCGTTCGCGGCGTACTTGAATTCGTCGTAGTATTTCCCGTGCGTCCGGTAGCACAAATCGTCCAGCGGCACGGTCACATAGGCATCCATTGCGCGTGCAAGAACTTCCGCATCCCGGAAAATCAGCTTTTCGCCGAGGTATTTCGTGCCGACTTCCTGATTCTCGTACGGTCCGGCGTTCTTGTTCGGTCCGTGGAAACCGTTGCCGAGCCAGCCGTTCTCCTTCTGACATGCGCAGATGAGCTGCACGATCGGCTCCGCGAGAATTTCGGCCTGCATGGCGTGCGCTTCGTCCTCCGGCACGGTTTCGCCGAGAATTTCCGTCCGGACGCGGTACCGGATCGACGGATTCGCATGCTCAAGGAGGAATCGGATCATTTTTGACTTCATGTTTCGCTCCGTTTTTGTTTTATTGTATCATAAATATCTTCTGCTTGCAATACGAATAGAAAAAAAGCACCACTATTTAAGTGATGCTTCATGTTCGCGCATACCTATCTTTCCGGCACGTCGCCATGCAAGTATTGTCGGCACGACAGAGCTTAACTTCTGTGTTCGGAATGGGAACAGGTGGACCCTCTGCGTTAATCACACGAACTTTGTACCGGCCACAATTGCGACCGGCTCAACTCCCCCAACTGGACTCGAACCAGTGACACCCTGATTAACAGTCAGGTGCTCTACCGACTGAGCTATGGAGGATTATCGGGAACGACGTAAAGGTTA
>JAFUQY010000441.1 GCA_017472105.1 Clostridia bacterium
AGTCCAAAACCTGCCGCGACTTCGCCTGCGCTCACTGCGTCAGCCATTTCTACGACGTAGGCAAAATGGGGATCGAACACGCGCTTCTTCCCGAACAGGGTATTGTAACGGCCGGAGACTGCATCATCGGCGCAGACAGCCACACCTGTACTTACGGCGCTCTCGGCGCATTCTCCACCGGCGTCGGCTCTACCGATATGGCGGCTGGTATGGCAACCGGTATGGCATGGTTCAAGGTGCCGTCCGCGATCCGGTTCCATCTGAGCGGAAAGCTGCCCGCAAACTGCAGCGGCAAGGATGTAATTCTCACCATTATCGGCATGATCGGTGTGGACGGCGCACTGTACAAGAGCATGGAATTTACAGGAGACGGCGCTCACAGCCTTTCCATGGATGACCGTCTCTGCATCTGCAACATGGCAATCGAGGCAGGCGCCAAGAACGGTATCTTCCCGGTGGATGATGTGACCATGCAGTATCTCACCGGCAGAAGCGAACGTGAACCGGTCGTCTACGAAGCAGACGCCGACGCAGAATATGAAAAGACCATCGAAATTGATCTCTCTGCCATCGTTCCGGTCGTTGCCTGCCCTCATCTTCCCGAAAACACGAAACCTGCCGCCGAACTTCACCACATCAAAGTGGATCAGGTAGTGATCGGTTCCTGTACCAACGGCAGAATGGAAGACATGGAAGCGGCTTACAACATCCTGAACGGCAGGAAGATCGCCGACGGCATCCGCTGTATCATCATTCCCGGCACCATGCAGATTCTGCGTGAATGCGTACAGCGCGGCTGGTACACCGCTTTCATTGACGCGGGCGCTGTGGTATCCACGCCTACCTGTGGTCCCTGCCTCGGCGGATACATGGGAATCCTTGCCGCAGGCGAACGCTGCATCGCTACCACCAACCGCAACTTTGTCGGAAGAATGGGACACGTGAAGAGCGAAGTGTATCTGGCATCTCCCCATACCGCCGCAGCCAGCGCACTGACCGGTTACATCACTGAATACAAGGAGGACTGAACATGAATACGCAAGGAAAAGTTTTCAAATATCCCGATAATGTGGACACCGACGTAATTATCCCTGCACGGTATCTGAATACCCCGGACGCAAACGAACTTGCACTGCACTGCATGGAAGATATCGACACGGAATTCGTGAAAAAGGTAACGAAAGGCGATGTCATGGTGGCGGGCTGGAACTTCGGATGCGGCTCCTCTCGTGAACACGCACCGCTCGTTATCAAGACCTGCGGCACCGGATGTGTTATTGCCAAGAGCTTTGCAAGAATCTTCTACCGCAACGCCATCAACATCGGTCTTCCGATCCTGGAATGCGAACAGGCGGCGGAAGAGATCGCGGCAGACGATGAAGTGAAGGTGGATTTCGACACCGGCGTGATCACCGACATCACCACGGGAAAAACCTATCAGGCACAGCCGTTCCCGCCGTTTATCCAGAACATCATCCGCTGCGGCGGCCTGCTTGCCTCGCTGAAGGAGGGTCAGACAAATGAATAAGAACATCGCAGTTATCCGCGGTGACGGTATCGGTCCCGAGATTGTGGAACAGGCACTCCGTGTGCTTGATAAAATCGCCGGACTGTACGGACACACCTTTACATACACCGATGCCGATATGGGCGGCTGCGCCATTGACAAACACGGCGATCCTCTGCCCGAATCCGAACTTGCAAAGTGCCTCGCTTCCGACAGCGTACTGCTTGGAGCGGTAGGCGGAAACAAATGGAACGATGTCCCCGGGCATATGCGTCCCGAAAAGGGTCTGCTCCGTCTTCGTGCGGGGATGGGCGTGTATTCCAACAACCGTCCCGCAAAGATCTGGAAACAGCTTGCCGACGCTTCTCCCCTGCGGAAAGAAATTGTGGAAAACGGCATCGACTTCATCATCGTTCGTGAGCTGATCGGCGGTATTTATTTCGGCGAACACAAAACCGAAGAAATCGAACGCATCGGCAGAATCGGCTTTGAGACCGCACAGAAGCGCAATAAAAAGCTCTGTTCTGTGGAAAAGTCCAATGTTCTCGATTCCAGCCGCCTTTGGAAGAAGGTCATGCACCGTCTTGCCGAAGAATACCCCGATGTGGAACTCTCCGATATGCTGGTCGATAACTGTGCGATGCAGATCGTGAAAAATCCTGCACAGTTCGATGTAATCGTAACCGAGAATATGTTCGGCGACATCCTCTCCGACGAAGCCTCCATGATTACCGGATCGATCGGCATGATTCCGTCTTCCAGTCTCGGTTCGACCACCTGCGGTCTCTATGAGCCGATCCACGGTTCCGCTCCCGATATCGCGGGACAGGATAAAGCCAACCCCATCGGCACCATTCTCTCCGCTGCCATGATGCTTCGCTACAGCTTTGACATGCCCGCAGAAGCAGACGCCATCGAAAACGCCGTTTCCGCATATCTGGATGCAGGATACCGTACGGCTGACATTATGAGCGAAGGCATGACCATTGTGGGATGCCGCAGATGCGGTGATCTGATTCTTGAAAATTTACGAAAGGAATAACAGAATATGCTCCTTTCCGGCGCAGATATACTTGTAGAAACTTTACTGGAACAGGGCTGTGATACCGTTTTCGGCTATCCGGGCGGACAGATCCTGAACGTATACGACAGCCTTTACAACTATCAGGATAAAATCCATCACATCCTGACCGCACATGAGCAGGGGGCCGCACATGCCGCCGACGGATATGCCAGAACGACCGGTAAAGTGGGGGTCGTGATCTCCACCTCCGGTCCCGGAGCCACCAACCTTGTCACCGGTATTGCAACCGCCTATCTGGACTCGATTCCCATGATCGCCATCTGCGGGAATGTTCCAACGACACAGATCGGCACCGACAGCTTTCAGGAGCTTGACATCACCGGCGTAACCCTTCCCATCACCAAACACAATTATTTCGTCGGCTCGGTGGATGAACTTGCCGATACCGTCCGAGAAGCCTTTGTACTGGCAAAATCGGGCAGACCGGGCCCTGTACTGATTGATATTCCCAAGGATGTACAGATTGCGAAGTGCGAATATACCCCCGAACCTCCGGTCACAGCGGACGAACCCTATGCCGCCAAGGAAGTACGGATTCAGGAAGCGGCAGAACTGATCAATGCAGCAAAACGTCCCTTTGTCTATTTCGGCGGCGGCGTTATTGCTGCAAATGCACAGGAAGAAATGCTTTCTCTTGCCGAAAAAATTGACGCCCCCATCGGCTGTTCGCTCATGGGACTTTCCGGTGTTCCTACCGACCATCCCAGATTCCTCGGCATGCAGGGGATGCACGGACATTATGCCTCCTCCATGGCCATGCACAATGCCGACCTGATCGTGTCACTCGGTGTCCGCTTCAACGACCGTGTGACCGGAAACCGTTCTAAATTTGCCACGGAAGCGAAGATCGTGCACATCGACGTGGACGGTTCCGAGCTTTCCAAAACAGTCCATGCCGTATGCGGGCTCAGAGGAGACGTAAAACGGACGCTTGCAGCACTCCTTCCGATGATCGAAGAAGTCCGCAGACCGGAATGGAATGAAAAAATCACGGCACTCCGCGGTGAAGAAGAAGAATATACGGATCGCAGAGACGGTCTGACCCCGCGGAACGCCATTCTGACCCTGAACCGGTATCTCGGCGAAAACACCGCCGTAGCTACCGACGTGGGACAGCATCAGATGTGGTCGGCGCAGAATCTCGTTTTCCGTAATCCCCGCAGATTTGTCACCAGCGGCGGCCTCGGCACCATGGGATTTGGCTTCGGTGCGGCGATCGGCGCGGCTTTCGGTACAGGAGAACGAAGCGTTCTTGTTACGGGCGACGGCAGTTTCGGCATGTGCCTGAACGAACTGGCGACGGCTGTCTCCTATCATGTTCCCGTAGTGATTCTGATCCTCAACAACGGCGTGCTCGGCATGGTGCGTCAGTGGCAGACATTGGTCTTTGACAAGCATTACTCAAACACCGTTCTGGACCGCCAGACAGATTTCCCTGCCTTTGCACGTTCCTTCGGCGCAGACGGGGAAGCGGTTTCCACCGTGGAGGAACTGGATGCGGCGCTTACCAGAGCATTTGAGGCGAGCGGTCCGTACATCATCGACTGTGCGATCGACAAGGATGAGTTTGTTCTTCCCATGCTGCCCCCCGGAGGAAGCATGGACAATATCATAGTAAAGGTGGGTGACTGATATGAACCGATATACTGTAGCAGTACTGGTACGGAACCAGTTCGGTGTATTGAACAGAGTAACCAGTATGTTCCGCCGGCGTCAGTTCAATATCAGTGCGCTGACCGTAAGCGAAACGGAAACAAGCGAATTGTCCCGTATTACCGTTGTTTTTGAGGGAGAAGAAAACAACAAACAGCAGCTTGTCAATCAGCTGTATAAGCTCCCCGATGTTTGTTCCATCAAGGAACTGGATCCGGATAATTCCGTCAGCTGCGAGCTGCTCCTGATCAAAATGAAAAACGATCCTGCAACCCGCGAGGAAATCCGTGCAGCCGCAGACGCCTTTGGCGCTGTGACGGTTGACTACGCAAAGGACTATCTTATGTTCCGCCTGTCCGATGTGACACGACGTATCGACGATTTTATCAATCTGATGCGGGATTATACCATTCTTGAGATTTGCCGCACAGGCAGCGTGTCCCTGGAAAAAGGCGGGACAACCATTCGTCAGGTTATCAATTTGTAAAGAAAGTATAGAAAGAGGTATTTCACCATGGCAAGAATTTTTTATCAGCAGGACTGTAATCTTCAGAAGCTTTCCGGCAAGACCGTTGCGATCATCGGCTACGGCTCCCAGGGTCACGCACACGCACTGAATCTCAAGGATTCCGGCGTAAACGTAGTAGTCGGTCTGTACGAAGGCTCCAAGAGCTGGGCAAAGGCGGAAGCGCAGGGTCTGACTGTCATGACCAGTGCAGAAGCTGCAAAGGCTGCGGATATCATCATGATCCTGATCAACGACGAAAAGCA
>JAFUQY010000442.1 GCA_017472105.1 Clostridia bacterium
ACGGTCTGTCCACTCCTCAGCTTGAAGAAGAAATGGGCGGCGAATACACCGTTATCAACCTCGGTATCCATGCAAATACTCCCGCAGTCTTCTTCATGGATCTCGTTTCCGCTTACACCAAGGAAGGCGACCTCGTCATCAATGCTCCCGAACCGATGCACGAACAGTGGGGCTCCGTTTCCTTCAACTCCACCATGTGGGGTATCCTTGAGTGCAACCTCGGCGCGGTTTCGAAGGTTGACGTCAGCGTTTACGACGGCTTCTACTCTTCCTTTGCGTCCTTCAACCAGACCCGTTCCTGGTTCGATACCGGACGAGGCTACGACTGGCATGACTCCAACTCCGACCATTACGGTGACCTCAATTACTACCGTGAACTGATGCCCGAAGACTGGATCACCTACGTCAACGGCGTTCAGGACTTCAGCGTTACCAACTGCCACAACAAGAAGAACATCAAGAACTTCAACTACGGTGTTGAAAAGATCACGGCATCCGGTGCAACCGCGCTCATGACCTTCTCTCCGATCAACATCAACATTCTCTCCGAAAAATCCCTTCAGAAGGATTACCGTCTCAACTATCAGGAATCTGCCGACGAAAAGTTTGACAGCATCCTGATCTCCGAGGTGGATGACTACATCATGTCCGGTGCGTACTTCTCCAACACCGACCTTCACCCGAACACCCCCGGTACCGAAATCCGTACCGCTCAGCTCGCGGAAGACATCAAGGCTTACCTTGCTGATCCGTCCAGCTACAATTGATGAAAGGAGTATGACATCATGAAAAAGACAATCTGCATCGTTCTCGCGTTCATTCTGGTGCTGCTCCTGCCCGTCGGCGTTCTTGCCGTACTGGATGTCGCGATTCCCGCACAGTACGATCAGTCCTTCCTTGCCGGTCTGGCGCTGAAGTACGATCTGATTAAAAACGAATCCTCTCCCAAGCTCGTTATCATCGGCGGTTCCAGTGCGGCGTTCGGCCTTGACACGGAACTGCTGGAAGAGCATCTTCCCTACGAAGTGGTCAACTTCGGTCTGTACGCTACCCTCGGCACCAAGGTCATGATGGACCTCGCGTCTGACTACATCGAAGAAGGCGACGTTGTGATCGTGGCTCCCGAGCTTGACCCGCAGACCTTCTCCCTGTACTTCAACGCACAGTCCGTATGGCAGGCTGCGGAAAGCGACAAGTCCATCCTCTCCGGCGTGGCATCCGACAACATGGGCGACATGCTCGGCGGCTACTGGAAGTACATTGCCGGCAAGTTCTCCAGCTATCAGAAGAACACACCCGATCCGACCGGCGTTTACAGCCTCTCCGCGATCGACGCGAACGGTGAAATTGACTACGAACGCACCGAAAACATCATGGCACTCGGCTACGACCCGAACATGATGATTAATCTGAACGACAGTCTGATGGATTCCGCGTTCATTGACTACGTAAACGACTTCACTGCTGCCTGCGAAAAGAAGGGCGCTGTCTGCTACTTCAGCTTCTCTCCGACCAACAAGGCGGCTCTCTCCGAAACCAACACGGAATCGACCATCCTTGCGTTCTACGACAAGCTCGCGAAGCAGCTCGACTGCGAAGTCATCAGCAATATCAACGACTGCCTCTACGATCAGGCTTACTTCTACGACACCAACTTCCACCTGAACGACACCGGCGTGATCGCGCACAGCATTACCCTGATCCGCGACCTGAAGCGTGTGCTCGGTGACAATGCGGTGAATACCCTCGAAGTTCCCGAACCGCCGCAGCCCGGTACCTCTGCTGTTGTCGGTGAAGACGCAACTGTTTCCGAAGAACGGGAAGATATGAGTGCTCTGTTCACCTACGGCGAGTTTGCAAACGGCAGAATGATTACCGGTGTGACCGACGAAGGCAAGGCAAAGGAAATCCTCTACACGCCCGCGGCTTATGACGGCGTTGCTGTTCTCGCAATTGCGGACGGCGCGTTCGATGGCTGTCAGGCTGCTGAGATTTACCTGAATCCCTCCATCATTCAGCTTTACGACGGACTCTTCAAGAACTGCCCGAACCTCGAAAAGGTTCACATTGAACAGCCCATCGCGGCAAAGCTTGCAGTCGGTAAGAATCTCATGGACGGTGCAAACGACACGGTTCGTCTGGTTCACTCCACTCTTGAAGGCTTCGGCGACTACTACAACAACTACAGCTGGCAGGACTACGCCGACCTCATGGAAATCGCCAACATGAACTAATCGGTGCGGGGCTGCCCCCGCTGGCATACCGGCGCTATTGAAGCTGTGATTTGAACAAGTCCCACGACCTTCCGCTGCGCTGATGCAGTGCTAGGGCACTAAGTTTTATCTATCAAATACAGAAAACCGTTATCTCATGTGGGATAGCGGTTTTTCTTGTGTCTGTTGGAATACAAAAAAGCCGTTACCCAAGTCAGATAACGGCTTTCTTCACTTGATTCACTGAACTCAGCCAACTCAAGCTGCATCAGCAACGCGGAAGGTCGTGGGAACTGTTCAATCCCCGGCTTCCATAACGCCGAGCCATGCCCGCGGGGGCTTCCCCGCTCAGGTTTCGATGCCGGCGAATTGGTTTTGGTAGAGGCTGTGGTAGACGCCCTGCTTCGCGAGGAGCTCGTCGTGATTGCCGGCTTCCATCACAGTGCCGTCCTTCATTACAATGATGATGTCGGCGTCACGGATCGTGGAAAGACGGTGCGCAATAATCAGACTGGTGCGGTTCTTCATCAGAGCAACCATCGCCTGCTGAATGTGCATTTCGGTTCTCGTGTCAACGGAGGATGTCGCTTCGTCCAGAATCAGAATCTTCGGATCCGCCAGTACCGCACGGGCAATGGACAGAAGCTGACGCTGACCCTGGCTGAGGTTACTGCCCCCTTCCGCGAGAATCGTGCCGTAGCCTTCGGGCAGACGGGAGATGAACTCGTGCGCTTCCGCCATGTCCGCCGCCTGCTCAATTTCGCTCTGTTCCGCGTCCAGCTTGCCGTACTTGATGTTGTTTCCGATCGTGTCGTGGAACAGAACGGTGTCCTGAAGTACAATCGCAATCGCACTGCGGAGGGTTTCCTTCGGAATGTCGTTGATGTTGATGCCGTCGATCTTGATTTCACCCGCATCCACGTCGTAGAATCTCGTCAGCAGGTTTACAACGGTCGTCTTGCCGGAGCCGGTTGCACCTACGAGCGCGATCTTCTGACCGGGCTTGACCTTCAGATTGAAGTCGTGAAGCACCTGCTTGCCGGGAATGTAGGAGAAGTCGATGTGGTTGAACTCGATCTCGCCCTTGATTTCATCAACCTTGATCGGGTTGGTGCCTTCGTCCAGTTCGTTCGGAGTCTCGAGAATCGTGAAGACGCGTTCCGCACCTGCAATCGCGGTCAGAATGCTTGCGTACTGGTTGGAAATCTGGTTGATCGGCTGGGAAAGCTGACGGGAGTACTGGAGAATCGCCTGAATGTCACCGACGGAAATCGCGCCCTTCATAGTGAAGAATACGCCTGCCGCCGCAACGATGAGGTAGTTCAGGTTGTTGATGATGTTGTTTGCGGGACCCATCAGACCGCCCCAGACGTTCGCACGGATACTGCACTTGCGGAATTCTTCACTGATTTTCGCAAATTCCTCGCATGCGTCGTCTTCCTTGCCGTACGCGATGACGGTCTTGAAGCCGGTGACCATTTCTTCCACCTGCGTGTTCATCTGTCCGAGAAGAACCTGCTTCTGCACGAAGTATTTCCGCATGAATTTGGAGAGGTTCATGGAAACGATCACGGTCAGCGGAATTGTAATCAGGGAGATGATTGCCATCCGCCAGTCGTAGTAGATCAGCATCGCGAAGGCGCCGATCAGGGTCAGGAACGCGGAAATCAGCGATGTGATCGACGAGGAGATCGTCATGGAGATGTTGTCGACGTCGTTGGTCATACGGGACATGATGTCGCCGTGCGCGTGGGTGTCGGTGTATCCGATCGGGAGGAAGGAAATCTTGTCAAACAGGTCCTTCCGCATGGTGTAAACGGTGGTCTGGGAGATCTTCGTGGATGCAAATCCCTGACAGAGCTGGATCACCGCGCTGAAAATGTACACGATGCCCATGAGAACGAGGGTTTCGATGAGGGTATCGAAGTCCACGTTCAGCTTGCCGGCGGACAGGGTGATGGCGTCGATGGCTTTCCCCTGTAAATTCGGGATGGTCAGGTTCAGGAAAGTCGAAATGATCGTCGTGACCATAATCAGGAACACGAGATACTTGCTCTTGCCGATGTATTTCACGAGCTTGGCGACGGTCGCCTTGGCATTCTTCGGCTTTTCGCGCACCATGTTCCTGCCGTGAGGACCGCGGGGAGCGTCATTGTTCTTCTTCATCAGATCGCGGAGCTCGTCTGCGGACAGTTCCTTGTTCTTTTCCCCGGGTTTTCCGCCCGGTTTGCCCGCCATCGGAGGCATTCCGCCGTTTTTCGGGGGCATCGGAGGCATTCCGCCGTTCATGTTCTCAGCCATTGATATCACCTCCGTTGTTCTTCATCTGTGAATTGTAAATATCGCGGTATGCGGCACTGGACTGCATCAGGTTGTCGTGATTGTCAAATGCCGTGATTTTTCCGTTTTCGATGACCGCAATTCTGTCGGCGTGCATGACACTGGCGATACGCTGTGCGATCATGATAACGGTGGTGTCTTCGAATTCCTCGTTGAGCGCCTTTCTGAGCTTCGCTTCGGTGCTCAGGTCAAGCGCGGAGGTGGAATCGTCGAAAATGATGATCTCCGGATGACGGAGCACGGCGCGGGAGATTGCCACACGCTGCTTCTGACCGCCGGACAGGGATGCGCCCTTCTCCGCAACGTAGGAGGTATAGCCGTCCTCCATCTTGGAGATGAATTCATCCGCCTGTGCGATTCTTGCGGCGTTCTGAATTTCTTCCATGGTTGCGTCGTCCTTACCCCAGCGGATATTTTCGTCGATGCCGCCGGAGAACAGCTCGCTCTTTTGCAGAACAAAGCCGATTTTTGCGCGGAGTGCCTCGAGATCCCACTTTTTCACGTCAACGCCGTCCACGTAAACGGTGCCGGAAACGGTGTCGTAGAAGCGCGGAATGAGGTTGACAAGGGAGGATTTGCCGGAGCCGGTCGCGCCGATGATGGCAACGGTTTCGCCCTTCTTCACTTCAAAGGAAATGTTGTCGAGAACGTTGTTGCCGGCTGCACCCGGATACTTGAAGGATACGTTTTCAAAGCGGACGGTGCCCTTTTCCGTGCCGTTTTCGACGGAGCCGCTGACGATGACCTGATCGGCTTCGAGAACCTCACGGACACGGGCAGCACAGGCATTACCGCGGGCGATATTCTGGAAGATCATGGAGATCATCATGATGGA
>JAFUQY010000443.1 GCA_017472105.1 Clostridia bacterium
AGCGTTATTGCAATCTACAACTCGCCTCACCGTGCTTTGTAGTTTGTGATCCCCTCAAACTCTATTTTACAAGAAAGGCTGCCGTTTGTCATCACTTTCATTACTATTTGTGAGTGCTGCGCAGCGGCAGGCATGGTTATTCATATGAAAAACACGCCTTTCAAGCTGCATGCGCCTTACAAGCCGACCGGGGATCAGCCGGATGCGATCATGCAGCTCACTGCCGGGATTGAATCAGGCATGCGGTATCAGACCCTGCTCGGCGTAACGGGTTCGGGCAAGACCTTCACGATGGCGAACGTGATTGCCAACTGCAACCGTCCCGCGCTCATTCTCTCGCACAACAAGACGCTGGCGGCTCAGCTCTGCACGGAGTTCCGCGAATTCTTCCCCGAGAACGCCGTAGAGTATTTCGTCAGCTACTACGACTACTACCAGCCCGAGGCATACGTTCCCGGCAAGGACATGTACATCGAAAAAGACGCCCTCATCAACGACGAGATCGACAAGCTGCGCCATTCGGCGACGTCGGCGTTGTTTGAGCGGCGGGATGTCATCATTGTGGCGTCGGTGTCGTGCATCTACTCGCTCGGTCCGCCGGAAGAGTATCAGGGTCAGCACATCGGCATCCGTCCGGGACTGGAAATTTCAATGGAAGAGCTCATGAAGCGTCTGGTTTCCGTGAGCTACGAGCGCAATGACGTAAATTTCGTGCGCGACAAGTTCCGGGTACGCGGCGACACGATCGAGATTTACCCGGCAGGCTACACGGAACGTGCGATCCGCGTGGAATTCTTCGGCGACGAGATCGACCGCGTATCCGAAATCAACCCGCTGACGGGACAGGTGCTCGAATACCTCACCTACGTGGCGATTTACCCGGCGACGCACTACGTTGTTGACCCGGCAAAGCGCGAAAAGGCGTTCCGTGACATCGAAGAGGAAATGGAAGAGCGCGTGGAATGGTTCCGCTCGCAGGACAAGCTCCTCGAAGCACAGCGCATTGAAGAGAGAACGCGGTACGATCTGGAAATGATGCGCGAGGTCGGGTACTGCTCCGGTGTCGAAAACTACTCCCGTGTCTTCAGCGGACGGGATCCGGGTTCCACGCCGTACTGCCTCCTCGACTACTTCCCGGAGGACTACATCATCTTCATCGACGAGAGCCACGTGACGATTCCGCAGGTGCGCGGGATGAGCGGCGGTGACCGTGCGAGAAAGCAGAATCTCGTGGACTACGGGTTCCGTCTGCCGTCCGCGTTTGACAACCGACCCTTGCTGTTCCCGGAATTCGAGCAGAAGGCTGGGCAGATCGTGATGGTATCGGCAACACCGGCGGAATACGAAACCGAGCACGCCGAGCAGGTCGTGGAGCAGATCATCCGTCCGACGGGACTTGTTGACCCGGAAGTGGAAATCCGTCCGGTGGAAACGCAGGTGGACGATCTTCTCGGCGAGATCAAGACCCGTACCGCACGCGGAGAACGAGTCCTTGTGACCACGCTGACGAAGAAAATGGCGGAAGACCTCACGGAATACCTCGACGAGCAGGGCGTGCGGGTCAAGTACATCCACCACAACGTGGAGACCATGGAGCGCACGGAGCTTCTGCGAAACCTCAGAATGGGGCTGTTCGACGTTCTCGTGGGCATCAACCTCTTACGAGAGGGCATTGACCTCCCGGAAGTCACGCTGGTGGCGATTCTCGACGCGGACAAGGAAGGCTTATTCCGCTCGGCGCGTTCGCTGATCCAGATGATCGGACGTGCGGCGCGAAACGTGGACGGCAAGGTCATCCTGTACGCGGATCACATGACGGATTCCATGAAGCAGGCGATTGAGGAAACCGACCGACGCCGGACGATCCAGCTGGAATACAACCGCATCCACGGCATCACGCCGAAGACGGTTGAGAAGAAAATCGGCGAGCTGATCCAGATCGGAGTCTCCGAAGACAACGCCGCGGCGAAGAAGGCAAAGCGCGGACGCGGTTCTTCAAAGGCAGAGGCGCCCATGAAGGATCCCGCAGCCGAAATCGAGCGTCTCACCGCGGAAATGAAGAAAGCGGCAGCAGAACTGCGTTTCGAAGAAGCGGCATACCTCAGGGATAAGATCAAGGAAATGAAGATGACGGGGAACGGGTGAAACAGCGTCTGTCAGTACTTTTACGCGAGAGAATTATGCTCCAATATTCTTAAGGCAGTAAAAAGTAATCCGTCAACAAGCCCAACATACAATTTTGTCATTCAGAGGGCGGGCTATCCTACCAATTTAAACCCAACGTACTGCCCGAAGAATCTGCGCACATCCGGTACAGATCGGCAAATGTCCGTGGTTGTCGTACCTGTTCAGCTTAAAGGTACTCACTTTATAACAATGTATAATCTGCTGTTATAGTATTTGAACAAACCGTTCGTAAAATCGTTCGTGAGTAACCTTCACCTGAATAGGCAGGAATACCACAGACATATTCCAAGTCGAATAGGACATGCACGGATTCTTCGGGCTCAAGGTATGGCTTTGGTTATAAGTGATTTTCGCCCTCTGAATGACAAAAGGTGACGTGAGACTGACAGATATCAAGTTTATCTTACCATCAATGACATTGGATATTATCCTCCCGCCGACGCACACCCTCCATATCAGCACTCCCACACAAAAAAACCGGCACTCCAATCACGGAAATGCCAGTTTTGCTTTTATTCCATTACAAATCAAGCATTGATTCTCACAAATCAATGGTAACTTCATGTCCGCACTGAGAGGAGCGGATGATGCCGTCGATGATTGCCTGATTGTAGATAATCTGACTGGTCGGGATGGGTGCGGGTCCGTTTGTCCAGCATGCGTCGACGAATGCGCGGATCTTGGATTCGAACATGCCCATCTTCACGTTGTTGCCCTCGACAGGGATTTCGGTTGCAACCTGCTTGCCTTCCTCGTTGTCCTTGTACAGCACCAGATCCCCCGCAGCTCCGTCCCAGCAGCATCCGACCGGTGCCTTGACCTTGAGACCTGCGTCCGTGCCAAAGAAGAGGGAGTCGCCGGTGGTGTCCATGTTCATCGCCCACGATGCGCGGTAGTCGATGACGATGTCGCCTTCACAGCGGATCATGGCAACGGCAAAGTCGTCGTCTACGGTAAAGCGGTCAGCTTCTGCGTATTTCTTCGGGTTCTTGCCGAAGTGTGCGAACTGCTTTGCGGAAACGGTGAGCGGCTTGGGATAACCGATGGAGTTGAGCGCGAAGTCGAGGCCGTAGCATCCAATGTCGCCAACCGCACCGACTGCTGCCTTGTCCTTTTCAATGAAGGTACGTCCGGGAATGCCCTTGACGCGTCCGCCGCCGACGACAACGTAGTAGATATCGCCGAGAACGCCGGAGTCGATGACTTCCTTGACCTTCTTCACGTTCGCACCGTAGCGGGGCTGGAAACCGACGGTTACGAACTTGCCGGTTGCCTTCTCAACGGCGCAGATCGCCTTCGCTTCATCGAGCGTTACGCACAGCGGCTTTTCCAGCATAACGTTCTTGCCGGAAGTCAGCGCACAGATGCAGGGAGCGGCGTGCTGGGAGTTGTAGGTGCAGATGGAGACGGCGTCGATGTCCTTCCGTGCGCACAGCTCTTCGTGGGTCTCGTACGCGTCCGCTTCCGTCCAGCCGAATTCGTCGAGGAATGCACGTGCCTTGCCGGGAATGATATCCGCGCCCGCAACGACTTCCACGTCGTCAAACTGCTTGTACGCATTTGCGTGAGCATGAGCGATGCCGCCGGTGCCGATGATGCCGATGCGGAGCTTCTTTTTGGTTTCAGCCATGATTTTGTTCTCCTTTGAATTGGGATAAATTTTCTCTTTCCTGCATTATATCACAAAAACCGATAGCCGTCCATAGGATTTTGTGATTTTACCGAATAAAGATGAGAAAGAACGTTTTTATCATTGTTTCTCTTCACTCTTCTCCTTTCACTCTTCACTTTTTATAAAACCTATTGCAATTTTCCCGTTTTTATGGTAAACTAAAGCTAATACCTAAATCCACCTACGGAGGTTCACGTTTCTATGGAAGAATCCATCAACTACGCGGAATATACCGTGGAAAAAAAGCCCGAAGGTCAGAATCTGAAAAAGCGCATTCTGCTCATCGGCCTGTACATTCTCGCGTTTGCGGCAATCTGCTTCGTTATCTCCCTCACGCAGGGCGCAGGTGCTGTATGGGGCGGCGTATTCTTCGTTCTCCTCGTTGCACTGGTCTGGTTCACATGGCGCCTCGTCAAGGAAGAACGCAAGTATGAAGTCATCAACGCAAAGCTCAAGATCCAGGAGCTCAACGGCAGCGGCAAGGGCAAGGTCGTTTTCGAAAACCTCGTCTCCGAATTCACCGTAATCGCTCCCATGACCGCTGAATACGAAGCTCAGTACAAGAACGCTGACGAAGTCCTCGATTTCCGCGGAAGCACCAAGAGCCCCGACTCCTACTTCGCACGGCTCGAAAAGGACGGCAAGTCCACTGTTGTATGCTTCGAAGCCATCAACAAGATGCTCAAGGTTATGAAGTTCTACAACTCCAAGGGCACCGTCGTTACCACGGTAAGACACTAATTTCCGGCATTCCAACCGCGCATGATCTCCCGCTTTTCTGCATAGAATGTGGCAGTCACGATGTGATAAACACATTTCAGGAGAGCGGGTTATGCATTTTTTAAGCCGATACAAAGCCGCACTCGCCGTCATCGCAGCGGCGTTTGTTTTCATGCTGACGGGATGTGCGCAGGACTCCGGTCTGTTCGCCTATACCGAAGGAGCGGCACAGTTCACACTCGTTTTTCCGTCCGTGAGCGGGGACACCGATGAGATCCGCGCCGCCTGTCAACGGGACGAAACGGGGAATACCACCCTCACCGTCACCGAACCAGCCCGCCTCGCCGGATTCACGGTCACATGCACCGAAACTGTCACCTCCGCCGTCATGGGAGACACCGTAATTCCGCTCTCCCCGGACGCCGCACAGGGACTCACCGTAATTTTCGACGCCCTCTCCACCCCCGGCACCCCCGTAAAATCCGCCGACGGAACCTGTACCGTAATTGACACCGGAGCCGGCACAGTCACGCTGGATGAAACCATGAAGCCGGTGGCGGTGGATACAGGGGAGGTTGCGGTTGAGGTGGAAGGGTGGCAGATGGGAACGCAGAATGCCGAATGAATGGGGCGGATGTCTGTGCATAGACGTAAGTTTGCGGCGTGGGTTCATCGCCGAATGTGCGGTTTGAATTTTTCGACGGGCGCGCGCAAGACCCGCCCCTACGGTTTTGCGAATGTTGGGCGTCATCGCCGGAGGTGCGGCATAAATTATTCGGCGGTCGGGGGCAAGCCCCAACCCTACGTTTTTGCGGACGTTCCGTCAACAGAAACAACGTAAACCCAAACCGCGCCGCAGGCTGAGTTTACCGTGGAAACTGAGTGTCACTAACCCTAAAGGCAGATCGCTCAACCAAAAAGCTGCACGTTGTTATAACTCCCGTCCGCCTGAGGCATTGGGTCCAGGC
>JAFUQY010000444.1 GCA_017472105.1 Clostridia bacterium
ATATAATTATGAATTATTTGACATCCCGGGATTTTTGCGGAAATTTTTCGGGGATAACGAACAGTTGTCTAACCCATCGTAGGGACAGGCGTCCCCGACTGTCCGAAAACATGCAGTCTGTGCGGCACTATGTTTTGTAATCATCATGAAGCATTCACCACTACGATTTATACATGGTGTTAAATTTGTGGACAGTCGGGGACGCCTGTCCCTACCGGTGTTCAAGCTACGGACGGCAGGAATGCGCAAATTCCAAAGAAAAAAACAAGGCAGTCACAAAACCACCCTGTTTCCCTTTTGATTCAATTCAAAATGCGCCAGCATTTTACCTTCCCTCGTCACTCTTCCCTCTCCCGGTCGATTCCTGAATCGCCCCTACAGCCGCACCACCGCGAACCCCGTCTCCCCGTCCAGCTCGTACCCGACGGGATGGAGCACGTCCGAGAGAATCAGCGTTCTGAGACCCGTGAAGAGTGTGAGATCGCGCAGATCGGCTTCGCGGTTACCCAGCCGGAACACAGCGTATTCGTCCGATGTGCGCACGTCCCCGAGATGCCCGGCAAGCTCCGCATCCGTCACGTCATCCCGCAGCCGGTACACATCCAGATACGCCGCGCACGGGACGTCTTCCGCCATCTCGTACAGCGACACCGGATACAGCGCCGCATCGAACGCATCCGCGCGGACGGCATCCGGCAGAACGGAATACGACGCCTGCGAGCCTTCTCCGGGTCTGTTCGGCGCGAGATATCCGTCCGGCGTGAAGTAAAGCCCCTCGTTGATGACGCACCGGCGCGTGAATTTCATGTCCGTGTCCTCTCCGAGCAGCTCCCGGTGATCGTCCACAATGTACGCAAGCGAATACACCGCCGCCATGTGCGCTTCCGTCAGCTCCTCGGGATCGTCAAGCCCGAAGTAGCCGCACAGTGCCGCACGGGTGAAGTCGTCCGCAATATCCACGCCCGGATTGGAAATGTTCGGCACGCCCACAACCGACATGAGCGCGAAATTCACCGCCGCCGTCAGAAGAAACATCGGCAGAAGTCCGGCAAAGGCGTTTTTCACGTTTCCGCGGTTCTGCATGTTCCGGTACCGCTCGAGGATGAACGCCCCGGACGCCGACACCGCTGAGAGAAGATCGGTATCCCGGCAGTCGTCCCTGAGATTCCGCTCCGCTACGTCAATGATGACGGCGATGTATTCCGCTCTCGCACCGTCCCCGGTCTTTTGAAGCACGCTCAGGTCGCAGAGGTACTCGCTGTCCTCCTGCACGGCGCGGCGGATGCGTTTTGCCGTCGGGAGAAAAACGTGGAACGACGTCGCAAACAGCGTCAGCAGCTTCAGGAGCGAATCGCAGTGCTTCACGTGGGTCAGCTCATGCAGGAACACCAGCTCCAGCCGCTCGTCGGAGTAGTCGCGCAGATAGTCCACGCCGACAAAAACACTCGACGAGAGCAGTCCGCACGTGCACGGCGAGATTTTCAGCCCGTAGTCCATGATCCGGAGCGGCACATGACGGCGGACGCCCGCTTTCTTCCGTGCGGCTTCGAACACGGTATTGGCGCGCTCATCCCGGCAGACCCGCGAACGCTTGGTGAGAAAATGCACGTTGTTGAAGTAGGACGAGATGCCGTAGGAAAACGACGCCGCAGCTGCCGCGAGCCACACCGCCGAGAGGGTTCCCGCAGTCATCCGTGCCGCCGTCAGAACGGGTGCGGACAGATACACCTCGGCAAGCTCCCTGCCGCGTGACAGAATCTCGATCCGCATGCCGCCCGTCCAGTCCCCGTGGAGGATGAGATCGAAGCACGCACCGGATGCGGCAAACGGAACGGTGACCAGAACGAACAAAACCGCCCATGCGGCAATTCCGAGCCGGAGTCCTTGCTTTTTCCGGACTGCGAGAACGGCTGCCGAGGCGGCTGTAAAAAGAAGAGAGAGCGCGGCGACGAGAAAGAGGAGAATGAATACTCTGTTTCCCATGCCGTGCCCTCCGGGGATTGTCTTACTTGTTTTCTTCGTTCTTGGCGATTATTGCCTTGATTTCGTCCAGTTCTGCCTGGGTGAGGGTTTCGTCGCTGACAAGTGCGGAGATGAGGTCCATCTTGTCGCCGAGGTAAACCTTCTTCACGTAGTCACCGGTCGCGAACTTTCTGTAATCCGCGCTGGAGATGATGGGGGTGTAGCAGTTGGAGCGGCCGAGCTTTTCGGTCTTGATGAAGCCCTTGGTCTGAAGTCTGGTGATGAGGGTGAGAACGGTGGTGAGCTTCAGTCTCTGAAGAGCCGGGAAACGCTTCATAACGAGGCTTGCGGATACGAACTTTTCGCCTTCTTCGTTGAGAACCCAGATGCCCTGCATAATTTCAAGTTCGCTCTCGGGGAGTTTGATAATCTTTCTTTCTTCCATTTTTGTCTCCTTTTCCGGCCGTCATGGCAGCCGTGTGGAATTGATGTAGTCTTCGATGTCTTTATTATACTATATATTTACTACACCAGTCAATGGGATTTCGTGAGAAAATTAAATTTTTGTTATTTTCTACAAAGAAGCAGCGAGAATTTCGTCATATTCTGACAAAAATCCGCATAACAGAAAAGGCCATACCCCGCATCCGGGCTGACCGAAGGAGAAAAAATTCCGGCGTTTGCTATATAAGACGTCTGAAAGTGCGGTTTTGTTTCATGTTTCTGAAAAATTTTTTGAAAAAATTTTCTGCGGTACTGTTTTTCGGAACATTTTTCGGAACAAAAGTTTTCTTCCGTCAGCAGGCAAATGCGGATTCCTGTCATTCAGAGGGCGCAAATCGCTTGCAATAAAAGCCATACACAGCGCCCGAAGAATCTGTGCACGTCCTGTACGGCTCACAATATGTCCGTGGATGCATGTCCTCGCTCGGCTGAACGTCACTCACGAACGCCTCAGCATGAAATCTGCACAAACGAAATGTCTGCGGATTTTTCGTTGCAGCAGAGTGAGTACCCTTCAGCTGAACAATCAGGATAACCACAGCCATATGTCGATCTGAACGGGACATGCAAAGATTCTTCGGGCAGGAACACCTGGCTTTGACTCAAAGGACAGCCTGCCCGAAGAATGACAGGACGGAAGTGTATCGGCTGACGGATGGCTTGCCGAAAATTTACCGGCATCAATTCCGCTCCCGTTCACCGCCATATATCTCCTATTTATTCTTTCTTCTTTATTCTTTCCCTTGACATCCTGCGGATTTGATGATAAAATAGAATATTATCAAAGAACCACACCCGGCAAAGGAAACAACAGTATGGCAAAGAATCTCGTCCGAATCCCTCTCGCAGGCAATGCGTATCTTGAAACCGCGACCACCGGCGGCAAAGTGACTCCCGGCGGCATTTCCGAATGGTCCAATCCCGATGCAAAGTTCGGCGTTTACGTCCGTTTTGCGCATGCGTGCACATTTGATGCGGCAATCCGTCTCCGCTCCCAGAAGAACAACGCGAAAATCCGCGTGAACGATTACGAAATTGACCTTCCCGAAGGCTACAAGGAAGTCATGATCGGCTCTTACTCCGTTGAGAACGAAGGCTACTTCCGCTTTGAGATGCAGGGCATTGAGACCGACGGCACAACGTTCGCTTCTCCGACCGAGCTGATTCTCTACGGCATCACGAAGGAGGACATTTCCTCCGCAATCTTCCCCGAGGACAAGGACAGCTTCTACTGGACCCGCCGCGGACCGTCCGTTCACTGCGGCTACGACATCAAGGACCTCGGCGACGTGGAATGGTTCTACTCCGAAGTCACCGTTCCCGAAGGATACGATCCCGTCGGCAGCTACTACATGGGCATCGGCTTCAGGGGCGGCTATTTCGGCATGCAGACCAACTCGAAGACCGAGCGCAAGATTCTCTTCTCCGTCTGGAGCCCGTTTGTGACCGACAATCCGGAAGAGATTCCCGAAGACGACCGCATCCTCTGCCGCGGAAAGAACACGCGCACCCACATCGGTGAGTTCGGCGGCGAAGGCTCCGGCGGTCAGAGCTTCCTCAAATACAACTGGAAGACCGGCGAGACCCAGAAGTTCCTCGTGAACATCCATCCCGAAGGAAACGGACGCACCCTCTTCACCGCGTATTTCTACTTCCCGGACAGGAAGAGATGGGAAATGGTCGCGTCCTTCTCCAGACCGAAGACCGAAACCTACATCATCGGCCCGCACTCCTTCCTCGAAAACTTCTGGGACAGACAGGGACACATCACCCGCATGGCATTCTACGGCAACCAGTTCGCGTACAAGGACGGCAAGTGGATTCCCGTGGAAAACATCCGCTTCACCGGCGACAACACCGCGCGTCAGGGATGGCGTATGGACTACGACGGCGGACTTTGCGAAGACGGACGGTTCTATCTCAAGAACGGCGGCTTCTTCGATCAGCATGAGGAGCTGAACAAAATCTTCACCCGCGACACCGCAAAGATGACCGCGCCCGACTTTGATCCCGAAGACATCGCGGCGGAAAACGAGAAGTTCAAGCTGTAATCCGCAAAACAACAATCCAACATTTTCATAAGCTCCGAAAGGAAACACGGCCATGATCCGCATTCCAGTAAACTACAAGCCGCGTCTGTCGGTCTACGAAACCCAGCGCGCAATTGACTATATCAAGAGAACCTTCCAGATGAATCTGGCGATTGAACTGAATCTTCGCCGTGTATCCGCTCCCCTGTTCGTACGCGAGGATTCCGGTCTGAACGACAACCTGAGCGGCGTGGAGCGTCCCGTCGGATTTTTCGTGCCCGCTGTGGGTGAAGAAGCGCAGGTCGTTCATTCCCTCGCGAAGTGGAAGCGTCTCGCGCTCAAGCGTTACGAATTCTACGTCGGCAAGGGTCTGTACACCGACATGAACGCCATCCGCCGCGACGAGGAGCTGGACAACATTCACTCCGTCTACGTCGACCAGTGGGACTGGGAAAAGGTGATCGACCGCTCCATGCGGAATGAGGAATACCTCAGAACCACCGTAAAGAAGATCGTTGCCGCCATCGTTGCCACCAACAACGCGCTGCGCTACGAATTCTCCCAGCTGGAATGCCACATCTATCCGGAGGTTTCCTTTGTGACCTCGCAGGAGCTGGAGAATCTATATCCCGCCCTCTCGCCGAAGGAACGCGAAAACACCTACGTGAAGGAGCACCCGACGACGTTTCTGATGAAGATCGGCGGCAAGCTCGCAAGCGGAAAGCCCCACGACGGACGCGCGCCCGACTACGACGACTGGGAACTGAACGGCGACCTTCTGATCTGGAACGACGTTCTCGGACAGGCGCTGGAGATTTCCTCGATGGGGATCCGTGTTGACGCGGAGGCGCTGGAAAGACAGCTGAAGCTGGCAAACTGCGAGGAACGCAAGTATCTTCCCTTCCACCGGATGCTTCTGAACGACGAACTGCCCCTGACCATCGGCGGCGGTATCGGTCAGTCCCGTCTTTGCATGCTCATGATGCAGAACGCCCACATCGGCGAGGTTCAGGCATCCATCTGGGACGCGGCGACGATCAAGGCATGCGACGAAGCGGGAATTATGCTGCTGTGAGTCGAGGGAAGAAGTAATAAGTGATTGAAACCGTACGTTCGGGATTTTGCCGGATGTGCGGTTTTTCTCATTGTTTTTTAATGTTGTATTCCTTGCATTCTCATGGAATCTGCGGTATAATTCGGGCAGAATTTCACCTGTGAGGCATGGATATGAAAAAGATACTTACTTATTTTCTGGCGTTTCTGCTGTCTGTTGGGATGCAGGCTTGCGGGAACGGCGGGGCGGAAGTTGTGATGGGAGATGTGGCTGTGAC
>JAFUQY010000445.1 GCA_017472105.1 Clostridia bacterium
AATAACAAAAAACGGAGCATCCCATTTTTCAGTGGGACGTTCCGTTTTCTCGTTTTACAGGGATTCTGCCGCCGCGACGTATTTTCTCGCCAGAGCGGTGATGGCGGCGTAGTCTCCCGCTTTGATTTTTTCCTTGTTCACAATTCCCGTAGCCACGCCGATTCCGCATGCACCCGCACGGATGTAGTCCGCGAGGTTGTTTTCGTTCACGCCGCCGACCGCGAGGAATTTCAGATGGGACAGCGGTACGGCAACGGCATGGAGGTAGGACGGCTTCATCTCACCGTTCGGGAAGAGCTTGATGAAATCCGCGCCCGAGCGATGTGCCAGCGTTGCCTCAGACGGCGTCAGGGAACCGGGGATTGACACCAGTCCGAGCTCGCGGGTGCGCCGGATCACGTCGGGATTGGTGTCGGGCGAGATGATGAATTTCCCGCCTGCCTCTGCGGTGAGCTCTGCCTGACGCTCCGTGAGAACCGTGCCCGCGCCGATGTGCATGCCCGGGAAGGCTTTGGCAAGTGCGCGGATGTTTGCGGCGGTTTCTTCGTCCGACGGATTGCCGAGACTGTCGTAGGTCACTTCCGCAAGACGGATGCCGCCCTTGTACATGGCTTCTGCGGTGTTGATAAGCTGATCCCGGGTCAGACCGCGCAGGATCACGATGATTTTGTGTTTTTCAATGGCTTCGATTACGGTGTTTCTGTTCATATTCTGCCTCATTTTGTCTGTCTGCCGATGGCGGCGGTGTCGATTTCCGGGAAACCTTCGCGCGGATGACGGAAGGTGAGGGTTTCGGGATCGAGATCCGCTTCGTCGGTGGTGTGATAGGTGTGGTTGACGCCGATTTCGTTGTAGTCGTACACGGACTGAGCCATCCAGCCGAACCGGGCGTCCTTGTTGATGATGACATTGTTCTCAACGACCGCACCTGCCGGATTGATGGGGAAGTCGGGATCGTTGAACTGTGCGAAATCGTGAATCAGCCGGCTGAGCTGCGGGTATTTCGTGATCCACGGCTCGTCGTTTACCGGAGTTGCACGGAGTTTGACCCAGTGCGGGGAATCCGGGGTGTCGCATGCCTGATGTGCCCAGCCGCCGTTGACAAATCCGTCGCGGTTGCGGTCGTCGTAGGAGATGGGATTGATGCTTTCGCCGATGATGATGTTGTCACGTACCACGCAGTCCCGTCCGCCGCCGATGAGGAACGCGTTTTTCCGCACGTCGATGAGGATGTTGCCGTACGCGGTCTGACCGGAGAGTCCGTCGTCCCAGTAAATGCCGTCAGGTGAGAAGCCGTCTCCGCCGATGTTTCGCAGAAGATTGTACCGGATCACCGTTCCGTGGCCGCACCAGTCGTAGCCGGAGTAGATCGCGCCCGCGTCGCTGGAATGCGTCACCACATCGTGGATGTAGTTGTATTCGATCAGGTGCTCGTTGCCGCCGTAGCCGATTGCCATGTGCGGCGAGTGGCTGATTTCGTTGTGTGCGGCAGTGTTTCCGACGCCATGCAGGGAAATGCCCGCCTGATAGGTCTGGAATACCTCGGAGAAATCGTGGATGAAGTTGTTCACGGCGCGGTTATTCCCGGGAGTGAGGGTTTTGCGTTCACCGCCGTTGAGGATGATGCCGCCGCGTCCGGTGCGTGTGATTTCACAGTTTTCGACGGTGTTGTCCGATCCCGTGACGGTGATGCCGTTTTCCGCGACGTTTTTGACGACGAGATTTTTCAGTACATTTCCGTTTCCGCTCGCCGTGATGCCGCCGGATCTGGTGCAGGTCAGCGTGAAGCCGTCGATGGTGGCATTGTCCGCGTTTTCGATCGTGATGAGCGGCTTCTGCGAGATCGAGACTTCAAACACGCCGTCCTCGGATGTGGGATAGACGTACAGGAGCCCCGTTTCGCGGTCAAGGTAGAATTCGCCCGGCGCGTCCAGCTCTTCCAGTACGTTGTAGAGATAGTACAGCGCACCCGGACGGCATCCGAAATTGCTCACATACTTCGGGGAAATGGCGCGGTTGTCGGTGTTCACCCGGATCGGCGAGGAAGAATCCGCCCAGTCCCAGTAGAAATAGCCGAACGTCCATGCTGTTTCCGGGGTCTTCCAGTTCTTCATCCGCTCATTGGTTGCTTTGTCGACGATGTACGTGCCGCCGCGCGGATTGCGGATGTCATAGTTGCACTTCCAGTAGTTCTGCGGCGGGAATTCGTTGACCTCACCGAGATCGAGCACGGCGTCGAGCTTGAGATAGCCTTCGTTCGGGTACCGCGCCAGCGTCATCCGGCGGTCGTTTTCGAACACTTCCAGATTGATCCCGCATTCGCCGTTGTCGTAACGGGATGCGGTGTGGTATGCCCCGATCGGATACACGCTGCCCCAGTCGGATTTCGTCAGTCCGTATGCTGTAAGATCAATCACGCGCACATGTTCTGCGGCATCCGGAGAAAGCCGTGCAAGAATGTCATCCGCCGGGCGCGCGGTTTCGCTGTGGGAGACGGAAATGCCGCCCGTGAGAATGGCACCGGGTTCGCCGAGGTAAGTGCATCCCGAGTCCCGCTTGTCGAGTGCGATGCTCTCGCGGTAAACACCTGCCCTGACGAGAACGGTGCCGCAGCATTCACGTGCCGCCGCTTGTGCAGACGCAACGGTCGGATATCCGCTGTCGGGAGAAACGGTAAAAATTCTGTTTTCCATGATTCGTTCCTTTCGCAGAGATGGATTTTTCTTCATTGTAGCACAAATTCCGTCCGACTGCAAGAGAAAACGCAGTCCCCGTGACAGGAAAACTGCGTTTGATGATAAATTCAGAATCTGCCGGAGCGTCCGCCGTGGGATCTGCCGGATGAAGACCGGTGAACGGAGCCGCCGCCGTGATGCATACCGCCGGAACGGTTCTGCTGGGTCTGGCGTCGTGTCCTTCTCACGTTGCGGTACAGGAACAAGTCGCGCGATAACGTCACACGGATGCTGTCCCGCTTGGCGTAATCCGATGCACCCGCCTGCTTGCCGACGGATTTCAGCTCATTCTTCCACACACCGACGATGAGACCGGAGAAGAGAAATCCCGCGAGGAGGGATAGGGGAAGGGCAAACGGAATTCCGCCGGATACCCGGATCGCGGTAGGACCGGATGCACCGCCGATGATTGCCATGGCGTCGTCGGAGCTGTAATAATCATCCGCTGAGCCGTAGAAGGGATCGTATCCGACGTAGGTATTGTTATCGGTGTATCCGTTTTTCGCCTTGGTGATGTACTCGTCGCAGAGTCCGGCGAAATACGAGAAACCGCTGAAATACGCGCCGTCGGAGATGTAGTACAGGCAGTCGTCCATGATGAGGTCGATGATGCCTTCCGGGAAAGCCGTGATGCCGTACCCGTAGGTCGAGACTGCCCATTCGCGTTCCGCCATGGAGAGCAGGAGCAGAATGCCGTCGTCATCGGTGCCGTAACCGTAGCCGAAGTAGTCGAAAATATCGTCCGCATAGCTCTGCGCCGTGTATCCGTCGGGAAGCTCGGGAACGGTGATGACCACGACGTCGACTTCCTGTCGCTCGGAAATCTCATCGAGAGCCGCATTCAGCTCATCCGCTTCGCCGGAGGTGAGAAGAGCGGCGTCATCCACAAGGCGCGGGAGCGTGCGGTCATCCGGAATCGTGCCGGGCATGTCGGAAAATTCCGTCGCCGATACGGGCAGGGAAAGCGCGAAAACAAGAGTGAGGATGAGTGCGAAAATTCTCAGTTTCATGACATCCTCCTCAGAACATAAACTGCATCAGCAGGTAGATCGCCGCACCGAACGCCGCCGTCAGTCCGAGCCGCCATTTCCAGTACGCGGACTTGTCCATCGGGAGATTGCCCACGAATTTGCCGGTCTGACCGTTCATGGCGAAGGTGTAGGTTTCGTCGTTCCACTTCGTGTGCAGGATCCACACGGGCAGGAGAACGTACTTCACCGTGCCGTTTCTCAGCTGTACATTGGTCTGCTCGGGGATGAGCGTCGTGTAGCCCTGTGCCTGTGACTGGAACACTGCCTGCGCAGTTTTCTTGACGCGTTCGTTGGCACGGGGAATGCATTCGTCGGCAGTCGAGCCGTATTTTTCCGCAAGATATCCCGAGAGATACGCGGTGCGGAAATCTACGGCGTCCTTCATGTCGTACGGCTCGATGGATTCCATCAGATCGTCCGGCATTTTCGCGGAAGAATCGACCGGAACCGCCGCAAACGACATGGAACCGCCTCTCTGGACGGAGTAGAACTGCGTTTCGGTGTAGTTGTAATTGTGATCGCTCCAGATGCGGTTTTTCGTCCCCTTGAAGCGGAGCTGAACATCCGCATCCGCGTCGAAGAGCCAGAACGGAACGTAGATTCCCTGAATTTCCTCGAGATGGTTTTCATCCGAGAAAATCTTCGGCAGGAGCTTCTTGCCGGTCGTGTGCCGTTTCAGAGCTTCCTTTGCCGCCTTTTTGTCGATCTTGAAGGGAATCACGAGATCGGGCTTGAGCGTTCCGGCGAGATTGCCCGTCATCACCACGGGATTTCCGCAGTACGGACAGGCGGATGCCGCAGTGTGCTCGTCGCAGACAATTTCACCGCCGCAGGACTGACAGAGATAGGAACGCATGCCCTCCGTGTCACTGTCCGTCCATTCGGAGGAGGAACCGGTGTTCCACTGCATGTCGTCCGGCTTCTCGTCCTGGAGGCTTTCGTCCATGGCGTGCAGGGATTCCACCGCAAACTCCGAGTCGCAGTACGGACACTTCATGTTCTGCGTCTGGCTGTTGAATTCCACCTGACCGCCGCAGTTCGGGCATTTGTATTGGAGTAATTCTTCGGACATCAATATGTCTCCTGTTGATAAAATACAGCAGAATCAGCGGAAATACGCCGATCCGCGCCTGTGAGAGTTCTCACTTAACGTCTTCGTCACCGAATCTGTCACCGCATTCGGGGCAGAACTTCGGGGGATTTGCGGGATCTTCCGGTTCCCAGCCGCACTTGTCGCAGATATAGAGCTTCGCCTGAGCCGGCTTTTTCGCACCGCATTCGGAGCAGAACTTGCCCTTGTTCAGCTTACCGCAGGAGCAGGTCCAGCCGTCCGCGTCATCGGGCTTCTTTGCACCGCATTCGGGACAGAACTTGCCGGAGGCTGTGTGACCGCATGCGCATTTCCACTCACCCGGCTTCTTGGCTTCGGGTTTCTTCGATCCGCATTCGGGGCAGAATTTACCGGATGCCACAGCACCACAGGAGCATTTCCAGCTGTTTGCGGGTGCACTTGCCTGAGCGGGAGCCTGCTGCTGATTCTGCTGACCCATCGCGAAGAGGGATGCCGCGTTCATGCCGCCGTTCTGGTTTGCCATGTTCATGCCCATGAATCCGGTCATCGCACCCGCGGAGTTGCCGGCAGCGGTCTTCATTGCCTCAGCCTGTGCATCCACGAGAACGGCAGCAGCCATGGTGGGATCGCGGTACATGGCGTTCTTCTGTGCGGTCTTGATTAATTCCTGATCCTCTTCGGGGAGGGTCGGCGGATTCATCGCAACGGACTTGACGCGGATGCCGCGCTTTTCTGCCCATTCGTTCGACAGCTCTTCGTTGAGGGCGTCTTCCAGCTCCTGATTGTGCAGGGGAATCTGGTTCGGGCGGATTTCAAGTGCGGACAGACGACCGACTGCCGGACCGAGCGCGCTGATGAATTCCGTCTTGAGCTGGGATGCGATTTCATCCACGGTGTATTCACGCTGTACATTGCCGCAGACGTTCGCGTAGAAAATCAGCGGGTCGGTGATGGCGAAGGAGTACGTACCGAAACAGCGGAGGGATACGTCGATGTCGAGATTGATCCGGCTGTCGACCACGCGGAAGGGAATCGGCTGGGGTGTGCCGAACTTGTTGTCCATGATTTCCTTCGTGTTGAAGTAGTAAACGCGCTGATCCTTGCCGGTGTCTCCGCCGAAGGTGAACCGCTTGCCGATGAGCTTGAAGGTGGCGAGAATGCTGTCTCCGAGGCTGCCGGAGAAAATGGAGGGTTCGGTGGATGCGTCCCAGATAAATTCACCGGGTTCCGCGCAGACTTCGACAACCTTGCCCTGTTCAACGATAATCATGCACTGACCGTCGGCAACGGCAATGGCGGAACCGCTGGAAATGATATTTTCCGATCCTTTCGTGTTGGAGGAGCCGGAAGAAACTCTCTTTTTGCCCTTGGTTACGAGTACGTCGTTCGGAAGTGCGTCGCAGTAGAAAAATTCCTTCCACTGGTCAGCGAGAGTGGTGTTCAATGCGTTCAGACCTGCCTGAATAAGTCCCATGATATAGTCTCCTTTGATTCAGAAATTTCTTTGGATTCAGTATAGCACAGATACCGCTCCGATGCAATCGCATTTTGTTAAATCTCATAAAAAAACCGCCGGGAGAGCTGTTTGTTGAATAATTATTTCTGTAATCCGTCTGATTTTTTTCAAATAGTGTTGAAATAGTGACAGAAATAAGGTATAATATTATAATGAAGAAACCTATCGAAAGGAGCAATTATGCACAATTCAGCCAAACAGAACAAAGGACGCATGATGTACGATATCTCGTGCCTCATCATCTGCGGGATCACAGCGATCTTCCTTGTCATGGCTATTCTCTACTCCTTCGGAATTGACATCAACTGGCACGGACCGTGGACCGCGATCCTTCTTGCCGTCGGCGGAACTCTCACCGGAATCGGCGGCTTCATGGGGAAACCCACGAAAAACTGGGCAAAAAACATCGGCAAATGGGCAATGCACTTCGGGCTTGTCATCATGCTGATCGGGTTTGCCGTGTTCGCAGCAGCCGGTGAAACGGTCAGTGCGAATGTCCCCGTTGGCAGCGATACATATTACGCCAACATCCAGCGCGAAAACGGGGAGGTCTGCGAGCTGGGATTCAATTTCCGGATCACCGACTTCAACATCGACTATCACGAGGACGGTACGGATAAAATGTACCGCGCAGGTATCGAGTTCGCGGACGCCGTCAGTCTCCGTGTGGATTCCGACGAGCTTTCCGTCAACGGTACCATCGTAAAGAACGGCTGGCGCATCTATCTCATGAGCTACTCCGGCGATACCGTCAACCTCATGTTCCGCCGCGACCCCGGTGAAATCTGGGTCAAGACCGGCATCTGGATGACCGTTGCGGGTACCGTGCTCTCCCTCCTTGTAGCCAACATGCTTCCCGTGAAAAAGGAGGATGACAAATGAGTCCGGCTGTACTGAAAACCATCATCATCATTTCCACCGCACTCTACGCCGGATCCCTCGTGATCTGGAACCTGAAAAAGCAGAAAATCGCACTCTGGGGCTGGTCACTGGCGTGGCTGTGCTCGCTTGCGGTGGTCATCAACAACTTCATCGTCAACCATTACGTGCCCTTCGTGAGCATGTATCAGATTCTCACCTTCTCCGCAGTCCTGTTCGCGCTGGTGTACCTCTATACCCGGTACTGCCGGAGGGGCGCATGGACAGCTCCGTACTTCATCGGATGCTCCCTGTTCGTCTCCATCGGGCTCTGCTTCATGGACGCACAGGCTGTGTGGAACTTCGCACCTTCTCTCAACTCCCCGTGGTTCATCCCGCACATTCTCCTGTACCTCATCTCCTACGTCATGGGCGCGGTTGCGTTCCTGATGATGCTCTCCCGGTACTTCACGAAAAAGGAGAACCGTCCCGAGGCTGACCGGCGCATTGACAGCGGTATTTACGACTGCGTCTGCGTGCTCTTCCCCTGCATGACCATGGGCATGTTCTTCGGTGCGCTGTGGGCGAATGAGGTCTGGGGCGGATTCTGGAGCTGGGACATCAAGGAAATCTGGGCGTTTGTCACCTGGATGATCTGGATGTGCTGGCTGCATTTCAGACGCTCCGCGAAGCTGAAGAAGTACGGCGATATTCTCGTAGCCGTCGGCTTCATCGCAGTCATCGTCACGTTCGTGTTCGTACGGTTCATGAACACCGCCGGATCCTCCATGCACGCATACATGGGCTGATCCGTATCCATCGCTTTCGCATAACAATTTTATATCATCTCCAAAGAAAGGCAAACATCATGAAGCGAAAACTTTTATTCCTTCTGTCCGCGATCCTGCTTCTGACCGTATCCTGCGGCAAGGCAGAACCGGCATCGGACAACGTCGCCTCCGCGGATGCCGAATACGGTGAACGGGTTCCGTCTGAGAACTACATTTCACCCGCATCGGTTTACGCCGCTGACGACGGTTACGTTTACGCGGCAGATGCTACCGGCGGACGTATTTTCAAAATCGCTTCCGACGGCACCATCGCGGCACAGATCCAGCTCGACGGCTCCGCAAACTGCATCAAGACCCACGACGGTCTGATCTATGTGGGACGCGGCGGTCTTGGCGGCACTCTCACCGTGCTTGACAGCGAGCTGAAGGTCAAGAGCGAAATCACGGTCGGTCATACACCTCTGGACGTGGAATTCGCTGACGGCAAGGCTTACGTTGTCAACCGTTTCTCCGACGACATTACCATCGTCAATCTCTCCGATAACTCCACCACCACTGTGGAAGTCGGCAGAGAACCCATGGCGGCGGCATATCTGAACGGCAAGCTCTACGTTGCATGTCACCTCCCCGAAGGTGCTGCCGATGAAGACAAGGTCAGCTCGAATGTTTACGTGGTTTCCGCGGACGGCAGTGTCAAGGCAATTGAACTCTGCAACGGCGCAGGCGGTGTTTCCGATATCGCGGCGACTCCCGACGGAAAATACCTCTTCGTGACCACTGTTATCGCGCGGTATCAGTATCCCACCACTCAGCTCGACGGCGCGTGGATCAACTCCAACGGCTTCGCGGTGATCGATGCATCCGACGACAGCTACAAGACCTCCATCCTGCTCGACGATCCCATGCTCGGCGCGGCTTCTCCCTGGGGCATCGCGTTCGACAGCAGCACCGCGTACTTTGCGGCATCCGGCGTACATGAAATCGTGTCCGTTCCGCTCGACAAGCTGTACAGCATCCTCGAGTCGAACAAGAACAAGGGCGTTGAGCTCGCTGACCGGATCGGCATCCTCGACCTCATCCGCACCCGCACCAAGCTTCCCGGTGAAGGCGTACGTTCCATCTCCTACGCAAACGGCAAGCTCTACTGCGGTCAGTATTTCACCGGCGATATCGCTGTGATGGACGCGGAAACCTTTGAAATCACTTCCATTTCCCTCGGTGAACAGCCGGCGGCAGACATTGTCCGTGTCGGTGAAACCCTGTGGTACGACGCAACCGCGTGCTACCAGTACTGGGAATCCTGCGCATCCTGCCACCCGAACGGACGCGTCGACGGCTTCAACTGGGACAACCTGAACGACGGTCTGGGCAACCCGAAATCCGCGGCATCCATGACCTACACCCACAGAACGCCTCCGGTAATGACCACCGGTATCCGTGCGGATGCTGAAACCGCTGTCCGTGCCGGTATGAAGTTCATCCAGTTCAACACCATCAGCGAGGAAGACAACAAGGCGATTGACGAATACCTCAAGAGCCAGCTTCCCGAACCTTCTCCCGCTCTTAATCTCGACGGTACTCTGAATGAAACCGCAAAGGAAGGCGAGGAACTCTTCGTTCAGTACGGCTGTGCGGAATGTCATCCCGCTCCGCTTTACACCGACCTCGAATACCACACCTCTCCCATTCTCGGTGAGGACGGCGGCTGGGAAAACCGTGACTTCGCAACACCCACTCTCGTGGAAGTATGGAGAACCGGTCCCTATATGTACAACGGCTCCGCGGCAACTCTTGAAGAAGCGGTAACGGCATTCATGCCCGACGGCGCATCCGAAGAAGACATCGCGAAGATCGCAGAATTTGTCCGCTCCATCGGTATGGAAGGCGAAGATTACGGCGTGGAACAGTTCTGGTCCGAGCTTGACGGCACCGTATCCCAGGGCAGACCCGCGGCAGGCGCTTCCGTCACCGGATACACCGTACGCTGCCAGTCCAAGGATACCAAGCCCGCGTACACCACCATCACCGTAAAGAACGCGGACGGTTCCGTGGCATTTGAAAACCAGTCCATCCTCGGCGAAATGCAGTACAACACCGCAGTCAAGGTGAATGTTGAAAACTGCATCGTTCCCGAAGGCGGCTCCGTTGAAATCTCCATCACCGACAAGAAGGGCAATGCGCTGGCAACAACCTATGTCCTGAGCGTGAAAAGCTGAGACCAAGGAGGATATACTTAAATGAAGAAAACTTACCGCATTCTTTCTCTCCTGCTCGCTGTTCTGATGATCTGCTCCACTGCGCTGATCATTGTGCAGGCGGCGGAGGGTACGACTGAGGGTCTGACCTTCAGCGGCAGAAAGGCTGAGGCTGTCGGCAAGCTGTACGAAGAAACTCCGTACTACGTGCTCGTCCGTCACCGTCAGCTCGGCGCATCCCACTACGCATACACCGAAGCTCTCGCAGAAGACCTCGGCAGCTCCAACCAGGATCCCGAAGGCAGTGAAGCCGTATTCAATCCCGGTTCCGAATTGGTTCTCGTTACCATCGTTGACAACGGCGACGGTACCTACAAGACTGTGGAAGAACAGCTTCTCAACTCCCAGAAGGGCGTCATCCGTGACCCCGATGTTTCCACCGACGGCGAACGCATCCTCTTCTCCTGGAAGCAGAGCTCCGTGGACGATTACCACCTCTACGAAATGACCCTCGCAACCCGCGAGATCAAACAGCTCACCTTCGGCTCCGGTGCTGCGGACATCGAAGGCAAGTACCTCTCCGACGGATCCATCGTGTTCAGCTCCACCCGTGACATCCAGTCCGTTGACTGCTGGAAGACTCCGGTATCCAACCTGTACAAGATGAACGGCGACGGCACCGAAATCCTCCGTCTCGGTTATGACCAGGTACATACCACCTATCCCACCGTTACCTCCGACGGACGTATCATCTACACCAGATGGGACTACAACGACCGTACCCAGATGTGGATTCAGGGCGTGTTCCAGATGTTCGAAGACGGTACCAACCAGACCGAGCTCTACGGCAACAACTCCAACTATCCCACGACCCTGATGCACACCAGAGAAATCCCCGGTGAGAGCGGCATGTACCTCTCCATTGCATCCGGTCACCACACCTACCAGCACGGTAAGCTCGTAACCATTGACACCACCACCGGCAGAAACGGTCCCGACGCGGTTGACTTCGTGTTCAACGACGGCACCAGAAAGCAGGACAACGTTGACGCATTCGGTCAGCAGGGCCGTCAGTACAAGTACCCCTACGCATTCTCCTCCGACCTCTTCATGTATGCGGCAGTTGACCAGTACTCCAGCGTCAATGCCATGTTTGAAATCTGCGTATATGACAAGGAACTGGATCTGGAATTCACCTTCGTGGAACGCAACGGCAAGCTCCCTTGCAGCCAGATCGTTCCCGTATATACCCGCGATCTCTTCACCAGACCTTCCATGGTAAACTATGCCAAGGAAACCGGTACCTTCTACGTTTCCAACGTGTATGAAGGCCCCGCAATGGAAGGCATCGAACCCGGTACCGCGAAGTACCTCCGTGTGGTTGAGCTGGAATTCCGTTCCTCCTCCATCGGCGCGACCTTCGCAGTCGGTTCCGGTACCGCTGACCCGTTCTCTCCTATTGCAACCGGTACAGGCTCGTGGGACGTCAAGACCGTGCTCGGCGTGGTTCCGATTGAAGCGGACGGCAGTGCACTGTTCACCGCTCCCGCAAACACTCCCATGTACTTCCAGCTTCTCGACGAAAACGGCAGTGTGATCCAGACCATGCGTTCCTGGACGACGCTGATGCCCAACGAAACCTTCTCCTGCGTCGGCTGTCATGAAGACAAGAACATCGCGCCCACCGTCAGCGGTACCGTTACCATGGCGATGAAGAAGGGTGTTCAGCAGCTCCAGCCCGACCTGTGGATGGAATCCGACCACGATCCTTACAGCGACGCTGACACCGAAGGCTTCTCCTTCCTCAAGGAAGTACAGCCCATCCTCGATGAAAGCTGCGTCGTATGTCACTCCAACCCCAACACCGCACTTTCCATGATCGGTCAGAGAGCAAGAGCGGTCAAGGTTCTCAACAACATCATTCCCGAAGACGCGGCATGGTTCTTCACCACCGCAAAGCCTGCCGACAAGTGGGAAACCCTCACCACGGTTGACTGGAACGGCGCACATGCTCCCTTCAGCTCCGGCAACGGCGATTACAACACCGAATGGGATTCCGGCGAAATCTGGGTGATGACCACCTTCACCGGTACCTATTACGACCTCAACGAAGCATCCCTCACCTTCTCCGGCAATATCGTCGGTGATATCGAAATCTACGTCAACGGCAAGCTGATCCACGAAGGCTCTTACGACGGCAAGACCGCTATCAAGGTCGACAACACCATGCGCAAGGCATTCCAGTTCGGCGACAACACCATTTCCGTTCATGTCAAGGGCTCCGCGTTCTCTCTTGCACTCGATGCTGAAGAAGGAGAAGCCGGCGTTCAGAAGAATTTCTTCGATAACCTGACTGACTGGGAATACATCCAGGGTCCCAGCGAAGCAAAGGTTCAGGTTGAAGGCTGGATCGCCGGCGAAGACGACTCCACCAAGTGGAAGACCGCGCAGGCTCCCTTCGGTGACAGAAACATCGACGGCATCAAGTGGAAGACCGACTGGTCCGGCGACACCAGAAAGGCGATTGTACTCCGCAAGACCTTCACCGTCGACGATGTCAGCAAGTTTGCAGGCAGCGCACTCTCCACCAACATCACCTACGACGACAGCATTGCAATCTACATCAACGGTGAGAAAGTATTCAGCGACGGCGGCTGGGTTGACTCCTACGTGGAACTCACCCTCGCGGCAGACGCTTCCAAGGTGCTCAAGAACGGCGAAAACATCATCGCTGTCTCCCTCATCAACACCGCGGGCGGACGTCAGTTTGACATGTCCCTCTTCTCCTTCGAAAAGCCCGAAGGCACCGAAACCGTTGAACCTCTCGATCCCTCCGTCGGTGCGGCGCAGTTCTCCCTCGAAGCACTGGATATCCTCGGTGCACGTCAGAAGAAGTACTGGCCCGTATCCTACCTCGTTCTGACCAGCTCCTATCAGAGCGGTTCCAACTGGTTCGCAACCTCCGACGGTGATTTCGTGAACTTCCTCTCCTCCATGAGCGTTCCCGAAATCATCACTC
>JAFUQY010000446.1 GCA_017472105.1 Clostridia bacterium
CGCGTAGGATACCGTTCCCTTGCCCGTGGGTGATCCGGTTTCCAGCGGGTAGACCTCGATCGTGCCCTTCGTTCCGCTGATGACGAGCTGACGGCGTGCGAATCCGTTGAACTCGGCGGCGGATGTCTTGACCGTGGATACGCCGTTTCTGTATTTCAGCACCGCGAACCCGAAATCCTCGGTGTCAACGCCGTCATCGCGGCTCATCGGGGACTGGCAGTTCATGGGAATGACTTCCTCCGGCTCGCCCTGAATCTGGTAGACGAGGTCGACGAGGTGGCATCCCAGCCAGTACATCATGCCGCCCTTGTATCCGCCGAGCCAAGTCCGCTTCGGGATCGCGTGATGTACGCTCATGTGCGCTTCGACGGAATAAACCTCGCCGATGGTGCCTTTTTTCGCTTCGTCAATAGCACGGCGGATCATCGGATTGAAGCGGTACATGTACCCGAGCTGGAGCGGGAGATTCTGTGCACGGCAGGTTTCCACGAGCTTCACGAATGCGTCGACTCCGGGAGAACCGGGCTTGTCCAGCTGTACCGCAACACCGCGTTCGGCAAACATCTGCGCGTATTCGGTGGCGTAGCATTCCTCAATCTCAATGGTGACGGCGTCCAGATCCATTTCAAGAAGCTCTTCAACGGTGTAGTGGGGCGTTCCCTGATAGGCTGCGACAGTGTCGAGATTCTTCTTATGTTTTTCGATCGGCTCCGCGATTCCGACGACTTCAAAATCGTCCGTGAGCTTCAAGAGGCTGGCGTATGTGACCGATGCGTGGTCGTGCGCCTTCCCGATCTGTGCGATGCGGATTTTTTTCATATCGTGTACCTCGTTCATTTCATTCTGCATTGCTTATTTCCACCTGAACTGCACAACCGGGAACGTTTTCTCGGTCATGAGTCTCGCGTAGACTTCGGGTGCATCCGCGGGATCGTGGGTTTCGGTTACCATGCCGCCGAGTCTGATCCGTCCGCCGACGACGAGGTTGAGTGCCGCGTAGAGGTCGTCCCGCGTTGTCCACCAGCCGCTCGAGGAGTCGTTGTCCGGTCTTGCCATAGTGTGCGCACCGACCAAAGTAATGCCCGGGCCGTGTACCTTGCGGTAGTAGTCGATGGCGAACTCCGAATGACGGGTGCATCCGAGCAGTGCCACACGCCCGTACCGCGCCATGCAGTCGAGGGTGGTGTCAAGTGCGCGGTCGATTCCGGTGACTTCCACGGCAACTTTCACGCCGACTCCGGTAACTGCACGCACCTTTGCTTCAAATTCGGGATCGGTGGGATCGAATGCGTAATCCGCGCCCCAGTTCAGTGCCCATTCGCGCTTTTCCGGCACGGGATCGACGGCAATCACCGGATACGCACCGCCTGCGCGGAGAAGCTGTACCGCGATCATGCCGAGGATGCCGAGCCCCACAACCATGGCGGATTCGCCCATCTCGAAGTGCGTCTTGCGGATTGCCCCCATCGGGAAGGTTGCGATCAGTGCCATTGCCGCGTCCTCAATGGTCAGTCCCTTCTCAAGCAGCGGCGTCAGGAGGTACACGTTCTTCTCCGCGACAATCTGGTACTGGGAGTGCTTGCCCCACGATACCGCGACGGGATCCCCGGGTTTCACGGACTTCACGCCCTCGCCGACCTCCTTCACGATTCCGGCAGAGCTGTATCCGAGCGTACGCGGGAAAGCGGCGGGTTTGCCGACCGTGCTTCTTGCCGGGCTGATGTTGGGATCCCCCGAGAGATTGGCGCGCTCCGTTCCGGCGGATACCGTGGAAACGAGCGTCTCAACGAGGACTTCACCGGGCTTCAGCGCGGGCATGTCTTTTTCGAGCAGCTCCGCGATCCCGGGGGATGTGAATGCGATGTATTTTGATTTCATGGTGATTCTCCTTTAATCCAAGAGCTGCGGCAGAAATTCGTTCAGGCTCCGGCGTATCTTGCCGGTGTATCCCGTGACCGCATCCGCCGCTGTCAGCGAGTTGAGTACGGCTTCTTCGACCGATTCGGCAGTCCCACGGAACACGCAGTCGATGATGCTGTCCGGGATTGCGCGGATTTCGCGGATTGTGCCGTCGTCGGGTTCCCGTCTGTTCGCTGTGGTGAAGCCGAGCACGACATCTCCGCTTCCGTGACCGACGTACGATCCGGTTCGTGCCAGTCCGACAACGGCATGACGGAGCGCGCGGTTGAGCTGGAGTTCGGTGAGCGGGATGTCCGTGCCGATGACGATCATGATCGAGCCTTTGTCACATCCGGCGGCGTCCTGCTTCATCTGCTCAGCGATGCGGCGTCCGACGGGCTTTCCGGCAATCATGAGATCCGACGTCGCGCCGAAATTCGACTGCACCAGTGCGCCGACGGTGTATTCTTTTCCGTCAATTGTCAGCACGCGGGAGGAGGAGCCGATGCCGCCCTTGAATCCGAAGCAGACCGTCCCCTTGCCCGCACCGACGTCGCCTTCGTCAAAATCAAGGCACGCGGCGGCAATTGCGGCTTTCACTTCGGCTTCTCCGATGCACCGGTCGGTGATGTCGTTCAGTCCGCTGTCGTTCGTCTCGCCGACCACGGGATTGACCGAGCGGCATGGGACTCCGTCACGTTCGCACATCTCCACGGTGTATCCGACAAGGGCGTCTGCGGCTTTTCCGACGTTGAGGGTATTCGTCAGCGCGATCGGGGTTTCCAGTGTCCCGAGCTCCTGCACCTGCACGGTTCCGCAGGTTTTGCCGAAGCCGTTGATGACATGCGCGGCGGCTGTGAGCTTGTGCGTGAATAGATTTCCCTCAGCCGGGATAATCACGGTCACGCCGGTTTTATGCCGCGCATCATCAACGGTATAATGTCCCACCGTGACGCCGGGCACGTCTGTGATTTTGTTGCGCGCACCGGGCCTGTATTTCCCGATTTTCACGCCGTAGTCGCGGATCCGTTTTCTGTTCATGATTCACCTCAGATAAACGGCCGTCTGTCGAGCACGAGCTTGAGCGGAACCGTGGTTTTCACCTGACCGGGCAGAGCCGCCTGTAATTCCGCAAGAGCGCATACCGCGCCGAAGAGCATGTGCAGGTCGTTGAAGCGGTCGTCGGTTGTATGATCCACGGTATCGATCCACGGCAGGAATTCGTCGGCAAATTCGCGGAGTGCCGCTTTGACCTCGTGCCAGCGGTGCGGCGTCTGACGGGATGCGCGGTTGATGACGAAGACCCAGTCGATTTCCTTGAAGTCCACGCCGTGCGCGAAGCCGGATTTGAGTGCGTTTCCGCCGCGGTTCTGCCACAGATGCAGGCAGGTATCGATGACTTTATCGGGGTACCGGAGGGGCATATGTGCGGACTCCATATTGAACATATAGTGGAACCATCCGAAAAGGTGATCGGACACCTGTGCGGCTGTGCCGTTCGGCTTGGTATTTTCGGTTTCATCGGGAAGATTTCCGGCGTCGCCCATCTGGTGACCGATCATGCGGCTCATACCGTAGCGTTCGTCGGTGTGAGCCCACAGCCAGCGGAAGTAGTTTTCGTTCCATTCCGCATCAGCCGCGTGAGTGAGGTTCATGCAGACGAACATGCCCGCGCCCTTATGGGATTCGCTCCACGGATTCTTTTCCCAGAGCAAAGATTCGAGCAGTGCATACGCGCCTTCTTTCGTCCGGAACGGCTCAAGAAACGGCAGAAGCTCGCTCTGATCCGGCACGGCATCAAAGAGATCCAGCGCGGCAAGGCAGTGTGCGGTGGTATGGATGGGGTGATGGGTAGGTTCCGCGAAGCTGCCGTCCTCGTGTCTGAGGTCAAGCAGGGCGTTGATGAGCTGTTCCCGTGCGGGGTCGTCATATCGCGGGAAGCGTCCGATGGAGTAGAGGATATTCGCCGCATCCGCGCATCCGTACTCATTGACGCCGAGATTCCGCTTGGAGGTGGGAGTATTCCACAGCCAGCGAGCGTATCCGCCGTCCGGGAGGCGATGACTCTGCACAGTCTGGTGGATTTTCTCGACCAAGCCGTTGAGGTGGTAGGTTTTCATGGGGCTTTCGGGGCTCCTTTCTGTTTATTCTTTATAATTTTTTCGTTCTTTTTTCTTTGATTTCGTTTTGCTTTGGATTTACGTGATTGAATTAGGTAGAAAAGCTCCGCTTTTCGAATCTTATTTGTAACGCCTGCGCGGCGGGCGCGAGAACCCTCCACAGCCGGGCTCTCGATTCGGCTGCCAGGAGTGCCTGGACCCAAGGCTCCGCCGGGCGGGAGTTTTGACAACGTGCAGTTATTTGGTGACGCGATCTCCC
>JAFUQY010000447.1 GCA_017472105.1 Clostridia bacterium
CCGCTTTTCGAATGATTTTATTACCCCTCGCGGGGGCGCCTAAGAACCCTCCGCGTCCGGGCTCTTAGGGATCTCGGCCGTTCAAGCGTTCCCCTTGAAAATGCCCGCCGCGGGCGCCATACCCGTGCAGCCTTTTAGTTGAGATAGCTTCCTTTAGGGTACGTGACGCTCATTTTCTTCGGTAAACTCAGCCTGCGGCGGCGAGATGAAATTGCGCTTGGCTCTGACAGTCGCGAGAGTGTCACTGGATTTGCTCCGTAAATCTCAGCCTGCGGCGCGGTTTGGTTTTTTCTGGTTCTGTTGACGGAACGTCCGCAAAAAACGTAGGGCGGGGGCTTGCTCCTGCTGCTGATAAAGATGAACACCCGGCAGTGTCACCTTCCCTCCCGGAATTGATCGTACAAAATTCCCAAAATTCCGTTGATTTTCGCTTTGGGATGGTATATAATATACCTGTATAAATTCCCCCAGCAAAGGATACCTTTTTTCATGGCTTTACATCGTCCTGTGCGCCGGTTCGGTGCGGTACAGGCTTCTGTTGATAAAATTCCTCTCCGACTTTTCGGTACCGTGTCCGAATCCATCGTGGACGGGCCCGGAATCCGCTTCGTGGTGTTCGTGCAGGGATGCCCCCATCACTGTCCCGGATGCCACAATCCGCAGTCCCATGATCCCGCAGGCGGAACACTCACCGATACTGCCGCCCTCTGGGATACCATTCAGAAATATCCTCACATCGACGGGATCACGTTCTCCGGCGGTGAACCGTTCACACATGCCGCCGCTCTGGCTGAACTCGGACGTGCCGCGCGCGAAAAAGGTCTGAACGTCATGACCTACTCCGGCTATACCTACGAAAAACTGCTCGCGATGGCGGAGACTGACCCGGACGTGAAGGCGCTCCTGACCGTGACCAACTACCTCGTCGACGGCCCGTTCATCCTCGCAGAGCGCGATCTCACCCTCAGATACCGCGGCAGCAGAAACCAGCGGATTCTGGATGTGACATGCTACCCGAATTCCACGGACGCAGGAATCTGGGAGAATGCAGAATGAACCGGAACGGATGTGCGGCGTTCTGACATATGTCCGGCGGGAATTATTGCAGCTCCCACCCCCTGTAAGGTTTGTATTTTTCGGCGGCACCAAGGCACCGCCCTACGAAGACCTCCCCGGCGCGCGTGAGCCCGGATCAGAAACGATTCAGTTTACTATATCAATCGATCGCGTCACGGCTACGGCGAACAGGGTCTCGGAGGTCCCTGTGAGCTCGCGTACAACTTTCTCAGGCATTGGTACGCATCCGATGGCATCGCACCCTAAGCTGCAATCCGCAATTGTACCCGTAGACAGCTATCAGACACCCAAAACTGCACGCCGTCACAAAAAAATCCCCTGACACAAACTCTACCATATAATATTACTCCCCGTAGAGCACTGCACCTCGTCAGCCGAAAGTTTTTGCGGAGCTTTTTTCAAAAAGCGACCCCGCGTCCCCCCAAAAAATAACGAAAATCCACCACCATACTAAATCGGAGGTACCCATACACATGAACAAGCAGAGAATTCTTGTAATATCCAGCGCGAATATTGATTTTGTACAGCGGATGCGGCGGATGCCTTATTCCGGTGAGACCGTGATTGAGAATGAGCTGAAGTATTCGTATATTCCCGGCGGGAAGGGTGCGAACAGTGCGATTGCATTCTCGCGGTTCGGCGCGGATACCGTTTTTGCGTGCAAGCTCGGACGGGATGCCAACGCAAAGAGACTCCGCTCCATCTACGAGCGCGAGGGCATTGACACCCGGTACATCCTCGAGGACGAAGAAACGCCCACGGGTCTTGCATCCATCCTCGTTGAGGACAACGGC
The DNA here is from genome assembly GCA_017472105.1 of Clostridia bacterium. The sequence continues at coordinate 1,872 of JAFUQY010000447.1, forward strand.
AAGAACCGCATCATTGTTTATCCCGGCGCAAATATGACCATGACAGCCGAAGATATCGAGGAAAGCTTCACGTGCTACCCTGACGCTGTCTATATGCAGCTCGAAATCCCCGACGAAGCCGTCATCGAAGCCGCACGCCGCGCAAATGAAGCCGAAATCCCGCTCTTCATCGACGCAGGCCCCGCACGGCTCGATTTCCCGCTCGACAAGCTCGGCAAAATCGAAATCTTCTCTCCCAACGAAAGCGAATGCCGCATCTTCACGGGCATCACTCCCAATTCCGAGGAAAACTGCCTCCGTGCCGCTATCCGCCTCTCCTCCCTCGTTGACGCAAAGTACATCGTCATCAAGCTCGGCGATAAGGGTGCGTTCATCTACGACGGCAGAGAATACTACATGATCCCCAGCGAAAAGGTCGAAGCCGTCGATACCACTGCCGCCGGAGATATCTTCACTGCCGTTATGACATACGTCTACCTCCAGAACCACAACATCGTCTCCGCCGTCAAGTACGCTACCTGCGCTGCCGCAATCTCCGTCACCCGTGAGGGCGCATCCACGTCCATTCCCACCCGTGAGGAAGTCATCGCGTACGCTAAGGCAAAGGTCGCGGGAGATGCCGATAAGGATAACGCTGACGCCGTCGTAGCGGAGGACAACGAATGATTATTGTAGGACTTGACTTCGGTGACGCCAGAACCGGTGTTGCCGTGTGCGATAAATATGAAATGATGGCCTCCGACGCGGGATGCGTTGCCGCCGACAGCTACAAGAAAGCACTCGCCGCAGTCGCGGATCGGGTGAAGGAGCTGAACGCGGAGCTCATCGTCGTCGGCAATCCCATCAACATGGACGGCTCGCAGGGCTTCCGCAGTGAAAAATGCAAAGCCTTCGCAAGAGAACTGTCCGAGCTGACCGGAATCCCCACGGAAATGTACGACGAGCGGCTCACCACCGTCTCCGCGCATAAAATTCTCAGCGATAACAATGTCCGCGGGAAGAAGCGCAAGGCTACCGTGGATACCCTCTCGGCGCGGCTGATTCTTGAGGATTACCTCACCGCGCGCAAGAACAGGGGCACTGTATGACTGTAACCGAAAAAATGTCCCGCTCGCTCGTTGACGGCTTTCTGAACGCGAAAAACGGCAGAATCTGCAACGGACGCGGCGAGGAAATTCTGCTCTGCGGCATGGGTGTGGGCAACTGGCTCCTCCCGGAAGGCTATATGTGGCGTTTCTCCGGCAGATACGACCGTCCGCGCACCATTGAAGCCCTTGTGCGTGAGCTTTGCGGCAGTAAGTTCGCGGAATATTTCTGGAAGCGCTTCCGCGAGGACTACATCACCGAATCGGATGTGCGCGCCATGGCGGAGAACGGATTCAACTCCGTGCGTCTGCCCGTGAACTGGCGCATCGTCATGGAGGACGAGCCGGGAATCACGTGGAAAGAGGACGGATTTGCCCTCATCGACCGGTTCCTTGACTGGTGCGAGAAGTATAAGCTGTACGTCTGTCTCGATCTGCACGGCGCACCCGGCGGTCAGACCGGTCACAACATCGACGACTCCGCGGACGATATCCCGAGACTCCTGACCGATACCGAATCCGACAGCCGGGAGAAAACGCTGGCGCTGTGGTGCGAATTTGCACGGCGTTACCGCGACCGCTGGATTGTGGGTATGTACGATCTCCTCAACGAGCCGGCACGATCCCCGAAACCGGGCACACCCGAGCTGGATCACGCCGCACTCCGCGAAAGTCTGAAGCAGTTCTACCGGGACTGCATCGCACAGATCCGGAAAATCGACTCCGTTCACATGATTTCCGTGGAAAGCGATGTCTGGGCAAGCCGTCCGGACTTCTTCACGGAAAAATTTGACGACAATATGTGCGCGCATTTCCACTGCTACTGGTGTCCGCCGAGAAAAGTCATGTACGGCAGCTACCTCGCAGTGCGCGACAATCTGAACACGCCGCTCTATCTCGGGGAATCCGGCGAAAACTCCATGCTGTGGTTCTGCGCCATGTATCCTCTCGCACTGGAGCATGATGTGGGCATCAACATCTGGCCGTGGAAGAAGATGGACACCGACTCCTCTCCCTGCTCCGTGAAAAAGCCCGCGCTCTGGCACAGGATTCAGGACTATACCCGCGGCGGTGACCGTCCGTCGTACCGGGATGCACAGGCGGCGTTTGAGGAGTATCTCAACAACATCCGCATCGAAAACTGCGATTGGATCGGAAACGTGATTCCGTCCATTCTCCGGCGTCCGGGATGCGCGTTCCGTGCGTGTGATTTTGTCCGCTGTGACGGCGATATCCGCTGGGTGGACGAAACCGGTGCGGAGACCGATCAGTGGGAGAAGACCCTCACCGCATTCACGGAAGGATGCTGCGCGGAATACACCCTTTATTCGGACGGCGAGCACGGTCAGATCCGCTTTGCGGCAGATTTTGAAAACGCAGTCGTTGAAGTCTCCGCAGACGGCGAAATCCTGCTCCGCACAACGGCATCCGGCAGACGGGAGCTTTCCGTTTCCCTGCCCGGCGGTCATGACTGCGTGCTGAAAATCGCCTGCATGAAAGGAAAGTTCATGCTGGACACGATTGAATGGCTCAAGGCGTGACCCTGAAACAGAACAATATTATTTCCCATGAAAGGAATACCGATATGAAAAACCCCATCACCCCCGCAGATCTCGCGAAATACACGGCTTATCATGAAGCGGACACCGTTCGTCAGGCCATGACCTCCGTTTTCGCAAAGACCAACATGAACGACATGGCTTTCCTCACCAAGAAGGCGAAGACCATGCAGTTCTTCTTCAATCACGACATCAAGACCATGAGCGCCACCAACCAGATGGGAAGCGGTCGCTGCTGGCTCTTTGCGGCTACCAATGTGCTCCGCGAAATCATCGCAAAGAAGCTGAACGTGGAAAACTTCGAGCTCTCTCAGTCCTGGCTTGCATTCTGGGACAAGTTTGAGAGAGTCAACTACTACATAGAATCCGTCATCGACACCGCAGGAGAAGCGTACAACTCCCGTCTCGTTGACAACATTGTCGGCACGGGCGTACATGACGGCGGTCAGTGGGACATGTTCGTGAATATCGTGAAGAAGTACGGTATTCTCCCGAAGGTATGCTATCCCGAAACCCAGCAGTCCTCCAACACCGGCAACGTGAACAAGCACATCAACCTCTATCTCCGCGCGAAGACTCCCCTGCTCCGCAAGTACGCGAATGACGGCGACACCGCGGCTCTGGATGCGCTCCGTACCGAGATGCTGGAAAAGGTTTACTCCTTCCTCTGCGCATGCTACGACGTTCCTCCGGCTGAGTTTGACTTCGAATACAAGGACAAGGACAGCAAGGTCATCGTGGAAAAGGGTCTGACTCCTCTCTCCTTCGCGGAAAAGTACATCGGCAATTACCTTGACGACTACGTTTCCATCATCCATGCACCCACGGAAGACAAGCCCTTCGGCAAGACCTACACCGTCAAGTTCCTCGGCAACGTGGTCGGCGGCGGCAAGGTTCTCTACCTGAACGTTCCCATGGACGACTTCAAGAAGATGGTCATCGATCAGATCAAGGATGGCGAAATCGTATGGTTCGGCTCCGACTGCGGCAAGTACAACGACGGCTCCCGCGCATGCTGGGACATCGAGCAGTACAACGAAGCGGCTGTGACCGGTCTTGACGTCGGCATGACGAAGGAAGACATGCTCAACTACCACGTAAGCCAGATGAACCACGCAATGTGCCTCACCGGTGTGAACATTGACGAAGAAACCGGCAAGTCCAATCGCTGGAAGATCGAAAACAGCTGGGGCAGCGGCGGCGCACAGGCAGGCTACCACATGGCATCCGATGCATGGTTCGACAACTATGTATATCAGGCTGTTGTGAACAAGAAGTACCTCGGCGACTACGCGGCTGCACTTGACTCCGACCCGATCGAGCTGGAACCGTGGGACCCGATGGGAAGCCTTGCAGACTGAGAGAAAAGTGAAAAGATAAGAGAGAAAAGAGAAGAGAAAAGGTATGAAAAACACAAAACTCTGCGGCATTATGCCTGCGCTGATGACCGCGTTCAATGATTACGGCGTGGATACGCAGAAGGTTGCGGCACATTCCAAGTGGCTCGCGGACTGCGGTATGCACGGTCTTTACGTCGGCGGCTCGTCCGGTGAGATGATTCTCATGACCGAGGACGAACGCAAGTGCCTTCTGGAAACCGTTGTGGGTGCGGTCGGTGACAGAATGACCATCATCGCCCACGTCGGCACCACATCCACCAGAGGCACCCTCGAGCTGGCACGTCACGCGGCAAAATGCGGTGCGCATGCGCTCTCTTCCGTGACTCCGCTCTACTACAAGTACAGCTACAAGGAAGTCAAGCACTACTACGAACAGATCGCGGCGGAAACTCCTCTTCCGGTGATTATCTACAACATTCCCGCGCTGACCGGTACGACGCTCAACTACGATCAGCTCTGCGAAATTCTCTCCATCCCCGGTGTCGGCGGCATGAAGTTCACTTCCTCCGACTTCTTCCAGCTGGAAAGAATCCGCGCGGCATTCCCGGACAAGGTATTCTACAACGGCTCCGACGAAATGCTCCTCTCCGGTCTTGCGGCAGGTGCTGACGGCGGTATCGGTACAACCTACAACTACCAGCCCGCACGCATCCTCGGCGTTTACAACGAATTCAAGGCGGGCAACATGGCGAAGGCGCTCGAATATCAGGCAAAGGCGAACGAAACCATCGCGAAGATCCTGAAATACGGCGTGCTCCCGTCCTCCAAGATGCTCATGAAGCTGAACGGCATGGACTACGGCACCTGCCGCGAACCCTTCATGCCCCTTGACGACGCAGCCATCGAAGACCTCAAGACCGTCACCATCGCTGACTGACGCACAACACACGAAAACGGTGTCTCCTGCCCGGGGATGCCGTTTTTTGATGCGCCTGCGGCGGAAAGAAGAAAGAAAAAATAAGAAAGAATAGATAATAAATATGAAGGAAAGGGGAGTTTGTTCATTTCCGGTTCATATCAGTATGATAAAATAATCAGTAATGCATTCATACAAAATACAATCATCGGAGGATTCTTTATGGGACGTATCTGGCCTTATGCATGGGCGTTTGCCATCATGTGCTTTATTTATGCGGGATGCAAGGTTGCCGGTCTGGAATGGGCGGCGGAAAGACCCTGGTCCGAGGTCATTTTCTTCCTCGTCGTTTCCGTTCTGATTATTGCCGGCTTCTTCCTGAGAAAGAAAATCGCGGCGCTGTATCAGAAAATCAAGGATAAAATTTCGTAAACCGGCACAGAAAGGCGTTTATTATGTACATCGACAATTCCGGCGCACGCTGGTTCAAAGGCAATCTTCACACCCACACCACACGCTCCGACGGACGGCTCGCTCCCGAGGACTCCATCGCGCTCTACCGCGAAAACGGCTACGACTTCATGGCGATCACGGATCACTGGAAGCCGTCGGAAAACGCAGTCCACGAAAACGGCATGCTCCTGCTCTCCGGATGCGAGTATGACATCGGGCAGAACGTCCGCGACGGCATTTTCCACATCGTTTCCATCGGATGCGTGACCGAACCCGTTCTGACCCGCGCAAATACCCAGCAGGAGGTCATCGACGAGATTCACCGCTGCGGCGGACTTGCGAATCTTGCGCATCCCTGCTGGTCCATGAACACCCTCGATCAGCTCATGCCCCTCAAAGGCGTAGACTTCACCGAAATTTTCAACTCCGTATCCGATCTGCCGCGCAACTGCCGTCCCTATTCCGGCGACATCATCGACAAGCTCGCGGCGCGCGGTGTTTACTGGGGCATTGCCGCAACCGACGACACCCACTGGTACGGAGAAACCGACGCCTGCCGCAGCTTCATTCTCGTGAAAGCGGAGGAATGCACGCGCGAGGCGATTCTTGAAGCCATCCGGCAGAAGAATTTCTACGCGTCACAGGGTCCCCGCATGGACGTCTCCTTCGACGGAAAGAAACTGCGCGTGAACTGCCTCCCTGAAGACCACATTGCGTCCGTGATGTACTACACCGACTGGGTATGGGAAAATCACCGCGGCGATGTTGGCGTTGACCTCACCGTTTCCGAATACGAATTCACCGCGAAGGACACCATGGCGCGTGTGGAGATTACCGATGCCGACGGCAGATGCGCGTGGTCCCAGGTTTATCACATCTGACTGTAAGCACCCGCTGTATCTGTAATATTTTGGTTTGAATGCCGGGTTGACAAATCACCAAAAACATGATATACTTGTCAGGATTGATAAGTCAACATCAAGGAAGGTGAACCGATGCCGGAATTCAAGAATATCAACGACCGTTTTATGCGCTTTTCCATGGCAATGGAGACAATCTCGAAGAACGTACAGAAATACAAGAACGAGGAAATGTCATCTTTCGGACTCAAAAGCATGCATCTGATGTTTCTGTACTGCCTCGGACAGGCGGAAGACGGACTGACCGCAACGGAGCTGTCAAAGAGCTGCGGAGTGGACAAGGCATTTATTTCCCGTATGGCAGCGGATCTCCGTTCGGTTGGATATATCGACTACGCGGAGCACGCGGACGGACATTACAAAAAACGTCTCCAGCTGACCGCGCACGGACGCGAAATCATCACGGACATCAACCGCCGGGTCTCCGTCGCGGTGGAAAAAGTCACGGACGGCATCTCGCGCGAACGCCTCGAAGTTTTCTACGGTGTTCTGGAACAGATGAACACCAACCTCAGCGGAATTATCAGTGAAGCCTGATGCCGCGCGGGAAAAACCAAATTTTAAAAAATAACGGTGAGAAAATATGAAAGATTTAAAGAAGCAGTACAAGATTCCCAGTAAGAAGAAGTTTGACCACCCCTATCATGAGGTTGCCAATGTAGCGGAACACATCGAGATGCTCGCAAATCACGGCGAGAGAATCGTTTACGCATGGCCCGAAAAGGATGAAGTACGTGAAATCAGCTACGCGGACTTCGCACAGATGGTAAAGGATCTGACGATGGGTCTGGCTGAAACCTACGGTCAGGGCGCGGGCAAGAAGATCGCCATCATCGGTGAAACCGCCGCACGCTGGGTTGCAGCTTATCTCGCAGTCATCGCATCCGGCAACGTTGCGGTTCCCATGGACAAGGAGCTCGCTCCCGAGGAAATCTCCAAGTTCTTCGACGTAGCCGATACCGCGGCTGTCTTCTACTCCGGCACCTTCAACAAGGTATTCTCCGACATGGCAAAGGAAAAGGGCAATTTCCTTCTCATCCCCATGGACGACGAAGCCGAAGCGGAAACGGAAAAGATCACCTATACCGAGCTGATCGAAAAGGGTCAGAACTCCCTCCTGCCCTACGAACCCGACACCGATATCGAACGTCCCTGCGAATACCTCTTCACCTCCGGCACCACCGGCACCTCCAAGTGCGTTATGCTCTGCCAGCGGAACATTTTCACCACCGCAATGGCTGCCTGCGCGTCCGTTGACTTTGTTGCAGATGACGTCATCGTATCCGTTCTTCCCATCCACCACACCTATGAGCTGACCTGTACCCACCTCGCAGGCCCGAACTTCGGTATCAAGATCTGCATCAACGACTCCCTCCGCCATGCACTGAACAACTTCAAGAAGTTCCAGCCCACCGCGCTCGTCCTCGTTCCGCTCTTCGTTTCCACCATGTACAAGAAGATCGTGGCTGAAGCAAAGCGCTCCGGCAAGGACAAGATGCTCCTCGCAATGGCAAAGGTTGCGCATAAGCTCTCCTTCGTCGGCGTTGACATGAGCAAGACCGTCTTCAAGGACGTACGCGAAGCATTCGGCGGCAGACTGGAAAAGATCATCTGCGGCGGCGCGGCACTCTCTCCCGAAATGATCCCCATGTTCCAGGCGTTCGGTATTGCCATCTACGAAGGCTACGGCATCACCGAATGTTCTCCTCTCGTTGCCGTAACGCCCTACTATGCGCGCAGACCCGGTTCCGTAGGTCCCGCTTGTCCCTGCTGTGAAGTCCGCATCGAAGGCACCGAAACCAACGAAAAGGGCTTCCTGACCGGCGAAATTCAGGTTCAGGGCACCAACGTCATGCTCAGCTACCGCGACAACGACGAAGCAAACGAAGCGGCATTCACCGATGACGGCTGGTTCCGTACCGGCGACGTCGGCTACCTTGACGATCAGGGCTACATTTACATCACCGGCCGTATGAAGTCCGTCATCGTCCTCGACAACGGCAAGAACGTATTCCCCGAAGAAATCGAAGAATACCTCGAAGGCATCGACTACATCGCGGAATCCGTCGTGGTCGGACGTGAAGAAGACGACGGCTGCAAGCTCGTTGCGGTAATCTTCCCGAACTACGAAAAGTACGCCGAACTGAGCGAAACCGAAATCCGCTGTGAAATCCAGAAGGCCATTGCCGCTCTGAACAAGCGCGTTCCCACCTTCAAGCAGATCCACAAGCTCGAGTTCCGCAAGACCGAATTCGAAAAGACCACCACCAGAAAGATCAAGAGACACCTCGTAAAATAAGCGAAATATTCCCGCCGTATGTACAAAAATGTACCTGCGGCGGGTCTTTTTTTCGTGAAAGTGTTGCAATTGCCGGACAAAACGTGTAGAATAATAAGGAATATAAAACAACCTCAAACCCGCGCCGCAGTTCATCGCCGGATGTGCAGTTTGAAGCGGCGGTCGGGGGCAAGCCCCAACCCTACGTTTTTTGCGGATGTTCCGTCAACAAAAACAAAGTAAACCACACCGCGCCGCAGGCTGAGTTTACCGAGGAAATCCAGTGTCCCTGACAATAAGATATGTTCGCAAAAAATCACAGCTGCACGTTGTAAATCCCTCGCCCGGCGGAGCCTTGGGTCCAGGCATCACTTTCATCTCTGATGAAAGTGGCTGGTTGCCGAATCG
>JAFUQY010000448.1 GCA_017472105.1 Clostridia bacterium
AGTCGAAAAATACCTAGAACAGCTCATTGAAAGCTCGGATCTCAAGCTTCAAAAAGGGATACGCGGGAACGGAAACGAGCTCGGCGCGATTCAGAAATTCTGCGGACTCGCGAAACAGTACGAGAGCGGCGGTTATGACGGGAGAAACGGAATCGCTGGTTTCCTCGAATATCTGGAAACTGCGCTGACCGGTGCGGAAACCGGCGGTGACACCACGGATGCGGATGCCGTGCAGATTATCAGCATCCATTCGTCTAAAGGACTGGAATATCCTGTTGTATTTCTCTCGGAATGTGCAAAACAACGAAACGCGCGGGATGAACAAGGGACAATGCTGTTCGATCAGGAGCTTGGGCTCGGTATGTACATCCCGGATCAGACCGGACTTGTGCGGTGTGACAACTTAATCCGACGTGCCGTGGCGCAGAAAATCCGACGCGAATCGATTACTGAGGAGATGCGGATGCTGTATGTTGCACTGACGCGCGCGCGGAACCGGCTGATTGTCACGGCGAAAACGAAGGATCCAGAGAAGGAGCTTCAGGAGGCGGAACGGGAGGCAGTGGACGCGGATCGATGGTCAGTGGAGCACACGAAGAATTATATCGGATGGATCCTGCAGGCGTGCGGTTTGTGCAAAAACAACAAACCGTTCCTTCTGACGATTGTTGATTCCGAAACAGAATCTGAGACGGAATCGATGGAAATTGCCGATGAAAATGAAATGGATTTACCCGATCAGCTTCAGAATAGTGAGATTTCCGCGCGTTTCGGGAGGGAATATGGCTACGGATTTCTCGAGAATATTCCGTCGAAGCTGACGGTGTCACGTTTGAATCCTGAGATTCTTGATGAATATGAAGTGAATATTTCTGAGCTCTCAGAGGATGAAACTCAAGAGACTGAGCTTGAGGAAATTGAAATGAAAAAGCCGTCTTTCATGCTCGGAGCACGGGAAGACAGCGGAAGAGAACGCGGAAGTGCAACACACAAATTCATGCAGTTTGTCAGGTTTGCGGATCTGAATGAGTACGGATATGAAACAGAACTGAACCGTCTGATTGCGGAGGGATACTTATCTGAGAACGAAAGCGGACTCATAAATATTCAGCAGATCGAGCGATTCCGCCACAGTGATCTCATGCAAAAGATACTGCGAAGCCCGTTCGTAAAGCGGGAATTCCGCTTCAACCATCGGATGCCGGCGGCTGATTTCACAGATTCGGATGATAAAAAGCGTCAGTTGGACGAAAATGCTGTAAAAATCACAGTGCAGGGCGTCGTCGATTGCGTTTATCGCGATCCTGAGACCGGAAGGCTCGTGCTGGTTGACTACAAAACGGACGCGCTGACGCAGGATGAGTGGAAAAATCAGCGGAAAGCGGAGGAAAAACTCCGTCAGCGGCACAAAAACCAGCTGAAATACTACGGTCAGATTTGCTCGGAGCTGTTCAATGAGCCGATCGACGGCGTGTATATTTATTCAACCGTGCTCGGGCGGATGATCCGGGTGTAAACAGAAAAGTCCCCGATCCGGTGTGAATCTGCCGGAAAATCGGGGGCTTTTTCGTTATTCAGGGATCCCGAAGATCATGTTGTCGACGTAGAGTTCGGTGAATTCGGCGGATCCGGACAGCTCAGTGTAACGCGAATTCAGGAGAATATCGTTCAATGAATTCCGCACACTCGAGTAGAGCATGTACCCGGCGGCACCTTTCGCTGATGTGTTCCCGACGGCGGTGATTTTTACGGGATCAATGTCGGGAAGAAGTCCGATGCGGCTGCTGGATTTCTTGTCGATGCCGCCGCCGAAGGACCCTGCGAGGTAGACATGCGCGAGTTCGCTGTCGGAAATTCCGGCGGATGAGAGAAGTGTCTGCGATCCGGCGGCAATTGCGGCTTTCGCGGTCTGAACCTGACGGATATCGGATTCGTGCAAAAATACGGTGTCGGTTAGTGCAATTTGCAGTTTTCCGTCGTCAGTTTCGCTGATTTTGTTTTCGAAAATTTGGTACAGATCACTGTACTCATCCTCCTCGGGTTCGCCGTCGTCGCAGATTCGGCCGTAGGAGGTGACGAGCCCGGTGTTAAGCGCACAGGCGATGGCGTCGATGAGACCGCTGCCGCAGATTCCGACCGGGGTACTGCCGGAGATGGAAGAAATTTCGAAGTCACCGGACGGGTTCTCGGGGATTTTTACGCGTGAAATTGCGCCCGAAATGGCACTCATCCCCATTTTGATGTGCGCGCCTTCGAGTGCGGGTCCGGCGGCAGTTGCGGCGAGAAGGTATGTGGGTTTGTCGGAATTGCACGAAACATCATCATTCGCAATGACGCAGATTTCACCGTTTGTGCCAAGATCAAGGAAGAGTGAATTGCCGTTCGCGGACTCCGGATACGCCTGCGCGAGATATGCGAGTCCCATCGTGATGTCGCCGCCGATGTAGGATGCGGCAAGCGGAGCGAGGAAAACGGGCGCGGACGGATGCGAATACAGCGTTGTGCAGACCTCGCGTGCTGCAAGTGCGTAACCGAAGCGGTCGGTCATGAAAAACGGCGCTTTCGAGATCGAATCGGTGCTCTTGCCGGCGAAAATGTGCTCCATGACGGAGTTGCCGGCGACGGAGACGAAGAGAATATTGTTCAATGCGTCGTCGGGGGCGTCACTTGGGAAAACTTCGCGGAGCATTGTGAGAACGGACTCGCGGATCGCGCTGTGAATAATTTCCCGCAGGGAATCGACGCCGTGCTTGGATGCGTAGGACATGCGGGAGATGACGTCCGCGCCGAAATTCCGCTGGGGATTCGTGATGACAGCGGACGCTGCCTGCGCACCGGTCTCGAGATTCCGCAGGGAAAGCGCAACCGTCGTGGTGCCGAGATCGATCGCGAGTCCGAGCGGGATTAGGCTGCGGCACGGAAAAGCGGCGGGCGAAACTATGGACAAAACGACTGCGGCGGTGAGTGCGAGAACGTTCGTGCCTTTCGCGGGAGCACAAGTCACGGCAATCCGCAGGGAGACGTCGCCGGAGGTTTGCGTGAGAATTCTGCCCGTGAGATCCACAACTTCGTCGGAAACGGACCGGATCACGGCATAATCCGCGGAATGATAGCCGAAATTCTCCGGTGTAACAGGAATTTTACCGCAGAATACGGCGTTGTACAGGTTCGTGTAGACGTCGATCGGATTCTCAACGGTCGGACGCGTCAGATTGGCAGTTATGGACAAAACGACTGGGCGGAGTTCGTCTGCGAGAAGGTCACTCTCAGCGGAAACACCGCGGATTTCCTCGGGATCGGGCAGAAAAACATCCGTAATGATCGGAAACGCCGGCATCGCGCACGCGAGATCGACAACGGTGCGTGACCGAAGATCCGCCGGGACGTGCATGGCGTTGAAGTAAGCGGTACGCTCGTCGTCGGTGAGCTGGCGGTTGAAGTGCGTGTAGTCCCCGGACGCAAATTCGTCAAATGCATCCTCACAGATCACGGCGCAGACGGTGCATTTTCGGCATTTCAAGTGTCCGCCGCATGGGGAATGCAGGGTCGGCGCGGTTCCGTTGGTCTTGGCTGATAGGATAATATCGTACAGTGTCAGACGGACATTGCCGTTCTCGCCCGGACGCGTCAGAGACATGGAGCCGGTGTCGATTGTTTTGCCGGAATAATGAAGTATCATGATGAAACCTCCTTGACGGGAAGGTTGGATTGATAAAGTAAATACAGGAATAGCGGTAAATTATACCTGTTCGTCCACAAAACGGATGGTTTTGGTGATACCGTCGTAGGACTGCACGGACTGGGGGAATATGGAAATTGCCTCGTCGATGCACACGGACGGATCGGGCAGGGAAGGGCTGTAATGTGTGAGCCAGAGCTCCTCGCATTCCGCCTCTTTTGCAAGCCGCGCAGCCTCCGCCATCGTCATGTGAGCGGATTCCTTCGCGCGTGCGGTTTTCTCGGCCTCAAACATGCCCTCGCAGATGAGGAGATCCGCCTCAGCCGCCATGGTCGCAATGATGTCGGAGGGTCGGGAATCGGTCGCAAATGTGACGTGGATCCCGCGTCTCGATTCGCCGAGCACCATGCCG